>CBDURK010000017.1:0-16454 GCA_965369645.1 uncultured bacterium
CCTCAGGGTTCTCATTGCTAATGCCAATGATATACTCGGCAACCGCAGTAACAAAGAAAACCTGCAGAAAACTATAGCTAATCTTACTGAGGCTTCGCATGAAGCTAAGCAGACAATAGAAGAATTTCGAAAATTCGCTGTTGCAGGGACAGCAACTTTGAAGAATGTTGATAGTAAAACAGGAGAACTTGTTGTTGCGATGGTCGATACGAGCGAAGAAATAGGTAAAGCTTCGGCGCAAATGCGGATGATATTGGAGAAAATAAACAACGGCCAGGGCAGTGCAGCTATGCTTATCAATGATGGGCGATTTTATGAAAGTCTGCTTGAGGATACTCAGCAAATACACCTACTGCTGGAAGAGATAAAGTCATTCATAACTCAGGCTCGTATTCAAGGCATACCTCTCAAGTTAAAGTGAAACTGATATTATCTCCTGTTAGCTCAGCGACTTATCTTTGATTATTATCAAAAGATAATTTTCATATTTTGAGATCCGGATGTTTTCTTACGGATTAGCCGTGATTTATTTTTCCAGCGTGTTTACGATACGGGTGGCCACCCGTTTTACACCGTCGTAACTGTCATTTTGCGCGGTGCGAATCTCTTCTATGAATTCACCGGCTTTGTCGCCGAGATCTTCCAGTTCCAGCGCAGCATAGTGGCGGACGATCTTATTGTCTTTGTTTTGCAGTTCCTCTACTAAAAGTTTGATGGCTTGCCGGCTTCTACCCATCCTGCAGAATGCACGAGCGGCGGCAATGCGGACCGAAGCGGATTTATCCTGCAAGGCTTTTTGTAATACGGTTTTGGCGGATTCGGTATTCGAGTCCATATTACCCAGGCCGATTGCTGCCCACCAACGTACTGATGGCCTCTTATCCTGCATTGCATTTATGAGTTGCGGTATTGCCGATTTACCTGATTCAGCGAGTTCTATTACTTCTCGAATGCGGTCAATCAGGTCGTGATTTTCCGGCTGGGCCAGTATGTCATAGCCATTGCCATATTTGAGATAAAAATCCTCCAGTTCCGGTTCTGGAATCAGGCCTAAGTCTGCGGTTTGATGCATCCATTTAATATGTGCCGCACGCATACGCGTTAGAACAATTTGGTGCCTGGGTGAGCTGACCAGATTGTGCAGTTCGTAAGGGTCATTTTTCAGGTCGTATAATTCTTCCGGCGGCTTGGTCGGTGCCATGAATTTCATCTGAGCTGGGGTAAGCTTACCTTCAGCATGAAGATTGCGCAAGAGATCACGCATCGGATAGCTGGTGTCCTTATAGCGATTGAGAGCCATCCATGGACGGTACGACATGTAGTTTCGAATATAGCTGTAGCGTTTGTCATGGACACAGCGAATACACTCTATAGTTTCATCACATCGACCGCGAGCTGCAAAGATATATTCCTGCTTCTTTGCACTTGGACCGAGGAAAACCTGACCCTGTAGATGTTTTGGCGGCTTAATGCCTGCAATTTTCAAAACCGTTGCAGAAATATCGATAGTACTAACCATGTCTTTGCTTACACTGCCCGTTTTTAATTTGCCCGGCCAGCGTACAATCAGAGGAATCCGAATTCCTCCATCGTACAGCCACTGCTTGCCGCGGACATGGCAACGGCCGTGATCTCCGATGAATATTACAACCGTGTTGTCTGTTAGCCCCTCGTTATCGAGGCGCTGCATGATTTTTCCGATGTATTGATCCATCATCTGGATAGAGTTTAAATATGTTGCCCAGTCTGCTCGTGCAATTGGATGGTCGGGAAAGAACGGGGGCAACTCGACTTTTGCCGGATCAACAGGATTATCGAGTTTTTTATCAAGACCTTTCCACTGCTTTCCGCGGTGTGTCATACTGATTGAAAGTTGTGCGAAGAACGGCTGGCCAGGTTTGCGCTGATTCCAGTCATCGCCGTCAAAGGATTTACTGTACTTAAAGTTAAAGTCCGTTTTGCCTGAGCCACGTACTCCGGGGGCGGCCGTCTTGACATTGGCGGTAAAGTATCCTGCCTGGCGGAAGTATTCTGTTATCGGCTGTACCGGCTTTGGCAATATGTATCCATCTCCACGATGGCTTCGGTGATGGTGAACGCCAATAGAACTCTGGTGCATACCGGTAATCATAGCCGAGCGACTGGTAGAGCAAACCGGACTGGTAGTAAATGCGTTGGTGAAGCGGACACCCTGGTCGGCGAGTTTGTTGAGATTTGGGGTTTCAACCGCTGGTGTACCGTAGCAGCTAAGGTCGGGACTGATATCTTCAGACAAAATCCACAGGATGTTGGGTCGAGTGCTCTTGTTGACAGCTTGTCCGAAGGCTTTCGTATATCTCGGTAGTGTCATAGAGACGGCACCGGCACCGATAGCTTTGAGAAAATTGCGTCGTTCCATAATATGATTTCCTTTTGCTAAGGTCTTTATTTTTTGTTTTCCCATCAAGAATTATTCGGGTCATAGTTCGGATTCGGTTTGGGCAGTTTGGCGCCGGTGAGTCGCAGCCAGCGTCTTAATTTAGCATCGAGCTGCCTGGTCTTCGTGGGGTATATCTCTGAAAGGTCGCTTTCCTCGGAGATGTCGCTTTTTAGATTAAACAATTCGAATGGTTTGCCTTCATATCTTTTGATGAGCTTCCAGCTTCCTTCACGAATGATGCTGTAGGGAACAATGCTGCCTCGATAGTGCGGGAAGTGCCAGTATAGTGCATGACGATTCAACTCCAGGGTGCCGTTTGATTTTAGATGACCAAGGAGTGAAACGCCGTCTATGTCACGGTTGTTTGGCAGTGGAACGCCCGCGGCCTGGCAAATGGTCGGGAAATAATCGACACTTGTTACCGGTTCGTGGCTAACTGTTCCCGGTTTAATCACTTTTGGCCATCGCACTATCAAAGGTTCACGGATGCCGCCTTCATACGGATAGCCCTTGCCGGAACGCAGTGGGGCGTTGTTTGTTGGGCCGAGCAGGCCGCCGTTGTCACTGGTGAAGAAAATGATAGTATTCTCAGTTAGGTCGAGTTCGTCGAGCGCCGAACAAATTTTGCCTACGGCATCATCCAGACTCTCAACCATTGCGGCATATGTCGGATTCTTCTGGTTTGTAGGTGGTTTCAATTTGTATTTTTCAATAAGGTCTTTTTTGGCCTGGATTGGTGTGTGGACAGTATAGTGGGCCATATATAGGAAGAAAGGTTTATTTTTGTGGTTGTGAATAAATTTGACTGCTTCATCGGCTTCGCGGTCGGTTAGGTATTCACCCTCGTCACGAGGTTTAAGTGTCGGGATTGGTCCCTGTCCTTTTCTGGAATATGGGTCGAAATAATTGGGAGGCTGGCCAAAGTCACATCCGCCGACGTTGAAGTCAAAACCCTGCCTGTCCGGGTACCAGTCATCTGAGCCCAAATGCCACTTGCCAATATGGCACGAGGTGTATCCCGCTGGTTTGAGTGCTTCGGCAATGGTGATTTCTTCGAGTTCCATCCACAGTGCGTTGGGTGGGCACAGCAGCTTCTTATTTTTGTTGCCTACATACTTGGTCGGATTCTTTTTGTTTTCAGGGATTTTTCCTCCCTGGAAACGGGCGCGAATCCAATCAGTAACGCCAAGCCGGGCAGGATAGCGTCCCGTCATAACAGCCGCCCGGGTCGGTGAGCATACTGCGCAGGCGGCGTAAGCATCAGTGAACCGCATTCCCTCAGCAGCAAGTTTGTCAATATTCGGCGTTTCGTAGAACTTGCTGCCGTAACAGCCCGTGTCTATCCAGCCTAAATCATCAACTAATATCAAAACGATATTGGGTTTTTTGTCTGTGTTTCCATTGGCAAAAAGCTTTAAGGAGTCTCTTGAACTCTGAACAGCAAAGACTGCGGCTCCCAAACCAATTGCCTTGATAAAATGACGGCGGGTGTAATCATTTTTGCTCACTTTCATTTCTCCATTTCAGTGTCGATCATTGAATTAAGGAAACATCATTAACTGATGATTGTTATATTGGAGACGCAGGCATCAAGCGCATGGCAGTTGATTAAAATTAACAGTATGGAAGCCAATGTCAGATTTAAAAGAGATGCTTCTTTTCTCATATTAGTATCCTCCTACTGTTATATTGTGCTCGAAGATTTTACTGCGAAAGAACGAAATTGGACAAATCTTCAAACTCTTTGAGAGAGAGATTAGAAGTTATACCGTGTTTGTCGTCCGGGTTGTATATTGATAAAACTTCCTCGATAGTGGCAGCCCGTCCATCAAATAAGTACGGTGCGGTTCGCCAGGCTTCGACCAGGCTTGGAGTGTCAAATATCCTGTCTTTATCTAATCCGTCACCCGTGCCTACGTTGTGTTGCAGCAGGTCCGTAAGCAATGGGCCATTATGACATGAATCACAACGTGCTTTGCTATATATCTTTCGGCCTCTTTTGGCAGAGGCGCTAAGTTTGCCTTTGACCAAATAAGAGCTTGGAATCGGTCTGAGCGATTTGAGATACTCATCGATTGAATTAACTTCTTCTTCCGGGCGTACTGCAAACAGGATATGCCTGATACCGGCACGCACGGCGTCCTCGGCATTCTCCCGAATACCTGTAACCATAGACGGTGGTGTTCTATGTGCAAACAGGAGATTTTTGGTATTTTTAGGATTGCCTAAGCCATCGTTAAGTAAGTCCCAGTTCAAGGCATCGACCCTTGCACCTCCCGGATGACAACTTGCACAGCTATGCCAGTGCTGGAAGCACAACGAGGCATCATTAAAGAGCATTTCCCCTCTGCGTTTTTTGGTTAATTGCGGTATCGGGCCGAGTTGCAAAGCAGTAGTATTGATACCTGTAGTTTTATTTATATCAACTACAGTTAGAGTGTCTGTAAAGTATTCTGCAACATAAATATTGGAACCAATGATTTCAAGTGCACGGGGACCTTTGCCGCAAAGTTTGATGCGTTTTCGAATATCATAAAGAAAACTCAGTTCATTGGGAATGTTTGATATAGGTGTTGAGCTTGTACCATAGCCACCGTAATTAGACCGTCCTGTTGTTCTGCTCTGAGTGTTTTTTTCATCAGCATGGTATTTTCTGATTTTGTCATGTAAGGCTGTTACATCTATTATGCTTAATTCATCGGTTCCGGCGTGGGTTACGCAGACTTTCTTGCCGTCGTTTGTGCAGCCAACGGCCCAGGGATTGGCGGCTCCGTTGTCCACATCATCCAGAAGGACAGTATCAAATAACTGTTTACTCTCAACGTCGATAATACTGAGCGCATTTGTATTTATCCATCCCCGCTCCAATTGTGTTGTAGGAACTGTATAGCGGGCGAGGATATGCGCGGCATAGGCATATCGGCCATCAGGCGAGATACAGATTCCCTGCAATGCTGTAGTGCCGTTGGGCAGCTCGATGGTGGTTATCACTTTATTGGTCATGGTGTCAATGACAGAGACTGCTGCGGCTATATTTCCTTTGTTAGCGACGCCTGCCGGTAAATGGTTGTTCACGAACAGAAATCTACCATCCGGGGTAAGTGCCGCTGCTACCGGCTCACGCTGGACGGGTATTCGGACTATCTGTTTTCGTGAAGCAAGGTTGATGACCGAGACGTTATTATCAAAACGGTTGCACACGTACAGGATTTTGGCGTTTGAACTGAGTACGGGCGCCGTAGGAGTATGTCCTGCTGGCAGGGTATGGATGATTTTTCCGTTTTTCAGATTTATTACCTTAACCCGACCTTTTGGCCGGGCATAGGTAACGTACAGACGTGATTTGTCGGCGGATAGTGCCAGTCCGCTGGGCTCAGCTTTTAAAGAATACGATTTGATTACCTTACCAGCGGCGATGTCGAACACATCTACACGTTTAGCTGTGGCCTGAGCGATATAGAGTTTTCCGGCCTGCTTGTCTGAGACAAGCACCGAGGGTGAAAGATAATCCCTGCCAGACAAACTGGCGTTGGTTGTCAGGGACAACATTACAATTAAAATAATAATATTTCGTCGCAGCTTCGTTTTTTTCTCGTTCATAGTTAATCCTCAATAATTATTACCATTTGATTCTACTATCATCCAGCGCAGTGCCTTCTGCGTCAAAGACATTATTAATAAAAAAGCAGACCGAGATGGGCTTTTGTTTTTCCAAATTCATAGAAAGAATTTTATATTACGCTTCTATCTTCTATTTTGTATTGATATTAGTGTCGGGCTTATACCACAGCGATTGCCAGTATGCGCGGTCGGTTGCATAAATATCTATCGCAGTGTCTGAGGTAATGTCCTTCGGCAAAATTCCATACCTTTTCATTTCGCGAACGTATGCGGGTCGTGGTTGAAAATCCTGCATATCAAATCGCTTAATTATATCAAGTTGTTTCCTGCCAGCCACACAGAGGGCAAGAATTTTCTGATAGTCTAAATCGTTGGTATCGGCGAAAACGATTAACGGTTCGTTCTGCGTGGTATTATTGTTTACCGGTTTGCATAGGCCGTAACCACCGGCCTGCTTTGACAATGGCGCCAGAAGGATAAGGGATTTCTCCGGACGTGTAAGATTATACACTAAATGCCGAAGTACGTAGCCCGGTTGCGCGTCCCAGGGCGGAATGTTTCGATTATCCGATAGAGCCAGAGGCAATTGAAGCGACTTGTCATGACACTGTACGCAGCGCTGTCGGATGACCTCGGCGGCAGCGATTGTGCTTGGCCAGCGGTGGTCTGATTGATCCTGTTTGTTTTCAGCATATCCCCCGATCATGCCGCAACCTAACGCTGCGTAGGTGCCGGGGTAAGGGGCCCCGGATTCAATCCAGTAACGTATCATATCCAGTTCGCGATTCGTGGCCTTGATGTTGTAATGGCTGCCGTTGAACTTTTTCATCAGCGGGCTGGCACTGCTGCCGATGGCTCTTGGTGCGAGGTTGCTCTTTGGCTGATTACGCCCGTCAATAAACTGGCGTTGTAAAGTTAATGTGTAGTAGCTGTGAGAATAAAACGGACCACGGTCACCGCTAAGTATAACACCTCCAGCCCTCGGGCCGTCATCACCTGTTGGATCGTATCCGTGGCAGCTCAGGCAATGCTTATCGAGTATGGGCTGGATATCACGTGGGAAATCGAATACTTCAGGGATTCCTGCAATTGGTGTTATTTTATCAGGCGGGCGACTTAAGGCCTGAAGAGCATTACCTTCTTTGGTGATTGGGGTTCGAGTTCTCTGCTCATGACAGCCGACACAACTGGTTGTTTCTCCCGGCATAACAGTCAAGAAACTTTGCATTCTTTTAACCGAGTTATTGTTTTCATCCAGCGCAACGAAGAACAGGCTTCGCAGTGCCGGCAATTCCATATAAGCCGAGCCGTCCTCATTAACAGGCACCGTTCCGAGAATCCGTTCTAATGTAAACGTGCCGCCATAACTGAGCGGCTCCATACCACCGGTATAATGTATCGGCATAGGCAGCGTTTCCAGAACCAACAGTTTTTTGATTTCACCGGGTTTGACGTCCTTCATTGTTCTACCATTGTAAACGTCTGTCAGAATGAGCCGACCGGTTGTCTGCTTAGGGTCTCTGCGTGAGGGAATTATTCGCTCACGCGGCCTCGACAGAAGTGGCCTGGGTTCATGGCATTGAACGCCGGCGTCAATGAGTTCTGTCGGCAGCCGATAAATTTCCTGTGTTTGTCCCTGACCATTCATTAACAATAGCTGTGTTCCCTGAGCTACAAGGAAACAATCTTCTGAAAGAGGATAAGGGTCTCGGTAATTCTTTGCTTTGCTTATGAATTTAGCGGATGCAATTTCATCAGGGCCGGCCTTTGGTGTAACGATGGTAATTTGTCCATCGTGTTCCTTGCTTCCGTGTCCGGGAGAGAACACCGCTAATATCTTTTCTGTATTGGGAATCGGCTTGGCATCAATCATCACAATACCAGGATGCATATTTCCGTAAAAGACCATCTGCCCTGTCCCGTCAGGATTGGTCGTCCAGAGGTGATGGTAGTGTACCTGGCTGCGGTCCACATATTCCCAGCGTTGATATAATACCCGGCCGTCCGGCAGCGGCCAGGGAGTATTTTCATGCTCACTGTTGCTGGATATTGGGCGGATATTATTTCCATCGGCATCACATCGATACAGCACAGCTACCTGGGTCAGCCAGCAGTTTACCCAGCGATTACAGCGATTGGAGCAGAACATAATAGTCCCATCAGGAAGGTAAGTAGGTTCGATGTCATTATATTGGCCGAAAGTAAGTTGCTTCAGATTTCCCCCATCGGTATTTATTTCATAGAGATTGAAGTTTTCAGAGCCGGCTTTTCGATAAGAGAATACGATCTTTTTGTTGTCGTAGTGTACTTGCGGATCGCGGATTGTGCCTTCCGGGTCGTCCAGTAATAAAGTAAGCTGACCGCTCCTGATATTTAGTTTGCACAATCTGCCCATTGCCCGATATGCCTTTCGCTCTGCGCTGTCGGCGTAATATCCAAAATTGGCGTACCAGTGTCCATCGTAGTTTAACTGACGGCAGGCGAAAATGACCTCATCGACGTTAGCCATCGGCCCGGCGAGAAAATCCTTGAGTAATTCCGGTTGGGCGTCTGCAAGCGGGGTGAGAGTGCCCACAATTATTCCAAAGAGTACTACAAAAATAATGCCTGTTGTTTGTTGTTTTATCACTGTCTTTGCCTCCTGTACTACTGGCAAGCATTTTGCTAATAAGCTGTTTAGCCAATAACTATATCTTAATTATTTAATCAGTTGTTTCTTCGAGCTTAATGTCCTTTGCGGACAGGGTATTTATTGTTTTAGGCTCATTTATCCGGCAAATAACACGGAAGCCCACGTTATGAACACGCTGCCATGTTGGATAACTCAGGCGAAAAGCTGAACGGCATCGTTTGGGACGGTCACACCAGGAACCGCCGCGAACGACTTTTTTTCCAGTTTCTCCAGGGTAATCGCGGCCATCGTCATGGCTATATGGATAGGGCTTATATGTTGTTCGGGTCCATTCACAGGCGTTTCCGTGCATATCATAAAGGCCAAAGTCGTTTGGCTGGTAGCTGCCTACGTCTGCGGTTGCTACAGTACCATCGTCGAAACGTAAATCACAAAGGATGTTTCCTCCAAAGACGGCCGATTCAAGAATACCTTTGCCAAAGTGAGCGACAATGTTTGACTCCAAGCCGCCGGTTGGACCCGGCCGAACGCTGAGGGACATATCGGCAACATTTGCCCACGGCGAGAAGTCTGCGTCCATGTCACCGTATGAAAGCGGCTGCTTCGAGCCTGCACGACAGGCATACTCCCATTGAGCCTCAGTAGGAAGCGTAAACTTCAAGCCGGTCTTTTGTGAAAGCCAATCGCAAAAGGCAAAAGCCTGCTCCCACGATACGCGAACAACCGGCTGATTCGAATTTTCAAGTGACATCCCCGGGCCGTCCGGGCCCTGGAAGCGTTTTGTGAAATATCCCGAGTTGTGTGTGGGGTCGAAAAGATTGTACTGTTCGTTGGTAACCTCGCAGATGCCCATCCAGAAATCTTGATTTATAGATACTTGAGCAATCGGGTATTCGTCAGACTCGCCGTCGAGGTCGCCCATAAAGAAATTACCGGCGGGAATCCTGGCTAATTTCATTTTTACACCGCTGCCCAGTTTGATTGTTTTTTCAAATGTTCCAGCGGATTGTTGGTGGCGCAGGCTGCTGTACCAATCCGAACGCTGGGTAATATAAGCCGCTTTCATTACCGGCATCGGTTCCGGTTTTATCGGTTTAATTGAAAGGCGATGAATTTGAGGGATCCTTTCAGGATTATCCTTAGGTCCACCGAATAGTCGGTTTAATTCGCGTCGTCGCTCATCGGCTCGGTCTGGAATAGGGCTTACCTCACCCCATGTGCCGTGACAGGGGCCGTTCAAGTCAATCCATGTAATCAATCGCTCCCATGCTTCGTTGTCAAGCTGGACATTGTAATGCCCCTTGTTGAGTAACTGTATTAACTCGCTCGTATCGGCGTGGTATTCACCGGGAGTGAGCATGCCGACGTGGTCTTCGATATTGACCCTGCGGATATAAGGTATCAGTGCTTCATAGGCTGGTGTGTAGCGAACCTTCGTTCCTCCGAGTGCTTTTAATACAGTCGGATGCAATCGAGTTGCCCCCAGCTTCGTAAGCTCTCGTCCGCTATAGTTCTTCACAAAACGTTCCGAGCGCAGGTCGGCGATATTCTTTCTATCCGTATGTTCTTGGCTGTTATGGCAGGAGATGCAATATTTGTCCAGTACCGGTTGAACGTCTCTTTCAAAATCAAGACCTCTCGGCGGACCATACCATGGTTCGATTTCAACCGGCGGACGATTAGCAGCCAGTTTGTTTTGGGTTATGGGGATTTGCTTCGGCTGCTCATGACAACCCACACAGGATACGGTCTCGCCGGGCATCGCGGTGAACCAGCTCCGCATCAGTTGCACGGCCTTGCCTTGCTCATCCAGCGCCTGAACGGTCAGGGGCGTGTTGGCTGGAACATTGAACATTGCTGAGCCGTCTTCGTGTATGGGTACGGTACCAATGATTCGCATTACTTCCCAGGGTCCTCCGCAACCGATTTTATCCGGCCCGGCCATTCCCGGGTAGCCGAAATGATAAGCCACAATTCGTAATTTTTTCACAGTGCCCCGAGGTACACCGGCCAGTCCCGGGCCGGCATAGACGTCGTGAAGATAGACAACCGCGTCTTGTTGTTTCAGGTCCACTCTGTCCGGAATTGCAGGCGGAAGGAGTGTCTTGATTAATGGAATTGGTTCGAAAAGGTCATACTTAGGCAGTACATGGATCGGAAGCATGTTGTCGAATACGTCCACCAGATAAATTCCCCACGGAGATTTGCGATTTAGCTGTGAGGCGACGAGGAAATATTTTTCACTGAGTGGATATGGATGAAGGAACTTGGGCCAGGATTTATCAACGAGATTATCACGAATGACCGTTTTGACAGGCTTGCCACGGCCAAGAATTCGCTGGACAATGCCATCGGCCTGATGCCAGCCCTTGGTAATATCGAATATTCCCAATTCACCCATCCGTGGCACTCCGTGATACCCTGCGATAACAGCCACAATTTTATTTGGTGAACCGGGTATTCCTCGTGGGTAGTAAAGTGCGTTCGGCCAATATGAATTGCTTCCATAAACCGCCCTCTGGCCGGTGCCGTCGGGATTCATCACCATCAACGGACGTAGGTAGATATGCATAGGCCCTGTGTAGTCCCAACGACTGAATATCACCTGCCCAGTTGGTAATACGGCGGGGTGAAGGTCGAGGTCCTGATCGAAACACAACTGCCGCATATTGCCGCCATCTGCATCCATAAGGTAGATACTGCATGCACGCTCTTTGCCATGCCAGCAGGGCACTCCCGTATATGAGGCCGTTGAGGAAAAAACGATACGCCCATCGGGGAGATAGCAGCCGTCAAAGTTATCTACATCTTCCTCGTGCTGTCCTCGCGAGATTTGCCGAAAACTGCTGCCATCGGCATTGATTTCAAAGATTTGCCAGCTCTTGCCTCTGGGCATCGTAAAAAGCAGCTTCTCAGCGTCGAAGTTCAGGTCCATTTCACCGACGAATCGGCTGGCCGATGGCCGAAAAAGCGTTTGCAATATTCCGTCAGTATTTACAGGCGCAAGCACAGCGATTTCGTTATCATAACCGGTTCTCTCTATTCCTGTGTTGCACTTGTGGTTAACTGGCAGGCCGAGTTGGCCGCGTTTACGTTTGAGCAGAAGCAGCTTTTTGAAATCAAACAGTGGATTGGAAAGCAGTGCATCAGACTGCAACTTATTAAGGTCATGCGCGAGTTTCAGCACATCTGCTCTGAATGAATTGTCACCACGATTTAAAGAGTCGAGGATAAACTCACTTGATTTTTCCAGATTATCCAGGGATTCAAAATAATATTGGCCTTTTGGATACCTTTGCCCAAACGTTTCGATAAGGTCTTCAATGGCCAGATGAAGGGATTCAAAATTAAAACTGCGTACATATCGTACAGCCTCGTTATAATCAGGAGAAGATGATTGTGCCTGTGCGTCGGCTGTTTGAGTAGTAAATAGTGCAGTAGAAATGATTGCTGTGATAAAGAAAGTAAGACTAAATCTTTTTAATAACATGTTTTTGAAGCTGATGTATTTTACTTTTATTGTTGTTAATTGGCGCATATTTTATGTGCCTGTTCGTTGTATTTGCTGCCAATTTATGTCTTAATGGAAATATCCGTCCAAAATCATCCACTCCATTACAGATGGTTTGGCGTTTCTCGAACTGCCCATCTATCTTCCCCATCCGGGTTGACCTGTAAGAAGTGGCTAACAGTTTTATATTAGCTCGATTCTAATATATAATTATATGTGGACTCGTCACTTTAAGCAATCGAAAAATACGGCAGAGACCTCATATAGAGTGAAAACGGCGAAATGGCTGCATTTGATGCATAGCTTGGGGGAAGCGATGAAATTTACAGTAATTGATAAAGCGGATTTGAATTGGCAGATTATTTATTGCTTTGTCCAATAAGCCCGCCCATCAGATGGTGAGTTTATTTACAAGCTATCGTGTTGTTTTAAGTGCTTTATCCACAGCTATTGCAACCGGCCTGGATATAGTCTGCCTGCCTGTACGGATTTCTTCGACACGCTGTTCGAGCTTCGTGAATAAAGCCAGATTACCTGATTTTCTTACTGAGGTTAGCGCCTTTTCAAACAGTTTCTCTGAATTGGCGTAGTTTCGCTTTGCATGAGAGATTTTTGCCTTGGTCAACCAGCTCGGAGCTACAAGGTGGTGTTCCGGCCCGTAGATACTTTCCTGTTTTGCTATTGTACGGTCAATCAATTTTTCTGCTTCGTCGAGCCTTCCCTGTAGAGTATATAGTTTTGCTACATTACCCAAAACGTTTGCTGTGTAAAGGTGTTCTGGCCCGTAACTGGTATTTATGAATGCCATGGCCTTGTTATAATAACTTTCGGCTTCCTTATAATCACCCTTTGCCACGAAAATGGCGGCAATATCTACCCAGAATGGAGCCAATGCCTTATCATTTTCAGTATGACTTTCGAGCATAATAGCCATTGCTTCTTCCAGGGCGTTTGAGGCTTTGATATAGTTACCCTGCTCTTTATAGATTAAACCTAAAGTTCTCAATGTGTAAGCCACATAGGGATGGCTTTTAAAAAGGACTTTTTTCTGTAGTTCCAGGCCCTGCTCGCACATATTTTGTGCATCAAACAGCTTGTTTTGGCTTTTATAAAGTGTCGCCAAATCAATCAGGCACATAGAAAGTTCAGAATCTGATTCGCCTTTGCTTTTCGCCAAAGTTAATGCCTGCTCTGCCAATGGCTGTGCTTTTGTGTATTCTCCATAAGCCATATACACTCTTGCCATTGATCTGAGTGTTTTGCACGAAAGAGCTTTTTTGGTCAACTGTGGTTCTCCGAAGGCTATACTCTCTATAAGTAGAATTAAAAATGTAAGTACTATGAAATGATTTTTACGCACACCGATTATATGATTTTTTTCATTCTTGTATGTCATTGTATTATGTCTCAATTACCGCCCCATAATCATATGCTTTATTGAAAGAATCCATAGCTATTGTTAGCTATCTAAAGCATAATAATCGTTTGCGATACCGGCAAATTAACAGGACGTCTTTTTATTAAAAATCAATTGAAAGTTTGAAGTGTCTCTCTGATTTTTCCTGCTTAATATTTTCGGACTTTCCTTTTGTCATTTCCGAGAAATACAGAATAGACCTTTCTCTGATTTCTATGATTTAAGGCTTTAATGCCTTTGCCCGGCTTTCGATAAAAAAGCGATATTCTGAGGGCTTTCGTATGCCGATAGTGATTTGAGGTGTTTAGCTTAATCCTTCAAATGAGAGATGGTTTCTAATGTCTGAATTTGGCCAGGACAAACATTATAGGTCGTTTACCTTTTTGCTAATGTTGATTGTGTTCTTCGCGGTCTTATGTGGATACAACAACGTAGTTACCGGCCAGATGTTCGAAGCTGCATTAGCGGTTGACTCGGCCTGCGATAAGATATTGGCAGGTGATTTCAAAAGTGCTCAGGAGATTGTTCGCAAATCGATTGCTGTTCAGAGCATAGATATCAGACAGCTTGGAACAATTATCGATGGATATATGGCCATACAGGCCAGGCGGGATGCTCATCAAAATGATATCTATCGGGAGCAAAAAAATGAACTTGATAAGCTTCGACAGACAGGCTTTCCGAAAGACATTGATGACGTTGGTAAAGTGTTTACTGTTGTGTTTAAGGCTTTAGAGTATTCCAACAAGGAGCAGGGACAAGCTTTGCTTAATGATCCTTATGTAAAACAAAACGTCCGGCAAGCCAAGCTCCTCGCTGCCGAATACGAATCACAAGGTAGATGGTTCGATGCATACGCAATATGCTATGATAAGCTGGCGTTGATGTACGAAGACGACGGCAAGTACTCGGCCTATGCTAAATTGCTTCAGGAGAAGGCCGATATTGCGACATTTTTGCAAGACAGCCCATGCGAGACTTGTCGGGAGCGTTATGATGGCATAGATAAGCAAATGTTCATTAATGCTGTTGATTTTCTGGATTCAAGTTACGTTAATATTATTGATTATCGCAGCATGGCAATCAAAGGTATCAATCGTTGTAAATTGTTAACGGAGGTAATAAGCAATCCATATATCGAGATGAAGAATAAGATACGAGATACACGATCTCAAGCCTACATGGCAGTCCTGACTGGTATGTTGGATGAAGTGAACGAATTGCAGGTATCAATAAGTAAGGATAGGTTAGTAGGTGTTTTTGAGCGGGTTTTAGCAATGAATGAATCTCAGCTTGGAGGCATGGGATTGCCACCGGCTTTACTGGTTGTACAGTTTGCAAAGGGAGCCTTGTCTTCACTTGACCCTTATACAGTTATCTACTGGCCCAGTCAGGCAAAGAAACTTGAAAAAGCGTTGACCAATCAGTTTACAGGTATTGGCATAAGGTTTTCGAAAGAAGATGAATCTCCGAAGGTGTTGAGCGTATTGCCTGATACGCCGGCATACCACTCTGGTCTTGAAGCCGGAGATGTAATTGTAGCGGTCGATGGTGTTGGGATGGACAGAATGTCTCCTAACTGCGTGGCTCAGAGTATTGCCGGTCCGGAGGGCACAAAAGTGACCCTGACGATTAGGCATGAAGGTGAAGATAAAACTCGGGATATTACCTTGCATAGAACCAGTATAGTCGTTCCTTCAATCCGCGGCTGGCAAAGAAGCGAAACTGGCCAATGGCGGTATATGATTGATGCTTTTAATAAAATCGGCTACATTCGCATTAGCTGTTTTGATTCGAGGACGGTTGACGATTTCGAGAGAGCACTTATACAGCTTGAGAAACAGGGATTAAAGGGTTTGATTCTGGACCTGCGTTCCAATCCGGGCGGGCTTTTGACCGGTGCAATCGAAATAGCAGACATGTTTATTAAAGAAGGATTAATTGCGAGGATACAACCACGATGTGGAATGCCGACTTATGTATCGGCAAACAGGGAAAAAACACATCCTGACTATCCGCTGGTTGTACTCATAGACCGTTATACAGCGAGTTCTGCGGAAATACTGTCAGGAGTCTTACAGGAACCAAAGCATAACAGGGCGACCATTATCGGTGAAAGAAGCTATGGCAAGAGCAGTGTGCAGTCAATAGTAAGCCATATCGGCGGGGGGGCAAAACTAAAATATACGACGGCGTATTATTATTTGCCATCAGGACAAAAGATAAAGAACCGCCACACGGATACAAAGCTAAGTAGTGAAGACTGGGGGGTTTTGCCGGATGTTAATATAAAACTACGAAGCGATGAGCTTCGGAATATGGCCAAAATGCAGAGGGCGAATGAGTTGACGGTAAAAGGCGGCTTTAACAATGGTTCTAATGTTCAAAGGTTTTCAAGCCGGGAAACAATAGATGCCGATCCGCAACTGGCAACAGGAATACTGGTCTTAAAGAGCAAAATGATAGAACCCGGCCGTAGGCTGGCTTTGAATTGACACGGCTTTTGCTATCCGAAATTTTTCTTTCGATTTATATTTTTTTTCTTGATTGTATGGTCAAATAACCATATACTGTAATAAGTTTATTTAAGAAGGGCGATTATGGAACCGCTGACAGAAAAACAGCTAAAAGTGTTAAGGTTTATTGAAAAGCAGCTAAAGGATAATAAACCGCCGAGTCAAAGGGAAGTAGCTGAGCACTTTTCTCTTGCTCAAAATGCAGCTTATCAGCTTATCAATTATCTCAGGAACAAGGGATATTTAGTAAGCTTAGACGGCCATCGAGGACTTAGACTCTCAAAGAAATATCTCGAAAAGAAAAGGCAAACCGACGGCATTCCGGTTGTAGGTAGAGT
>CBDURK010000018.1:0-15673 GCA_965369645.1 uncultured bacterium
AATAGGCATTTTATCCTGCCCTGTGTTATCTTTTATCTTGTCCATAAAATAATGCTCCTATAATATTATTTATTACTTTCCAAGAGCTGTTAAAATAGCCACACAAAAGGCCGGCAAATCGTCCGGCTTGCGTGATGTAATCAAATTTCCATCCACAACGCATTCGGCATCCATATACTCGGCTCCGGCATTTATAATATCATCTTTGATTGCCATAAAACAGGTTGCCTTTTTACCCCTGAAAACAGGGGTGCTGCAAAGCAGCCAACCGCCATGACAGATAGCTGCTATAACCTTGCCGGCATTTACCATATCATTCGCAAACCTTATGACGTCGGCACTTCTTCGCATAAAATCCGGAGCAAAACCGCCCGGTATGACTATACAATCGTAATCACCAGCATCAACTCCGGCCGCTGCAACCTCTGAGATACAGGGATAGCCTTCCTTTGAATGATATTGCTTTTTTGCCTCAGCGGCAACAAAATTCACTTCCAGCCCGGTTTCTTTTAGTCGATAGTAAGGAAACCAAACCTCAAGAACCTGATACATTTCGTCAACCACAATAGCTACCTTTTTAGCTGCCACTTTTACTACTCCTTTCCTGCAAGTATCGGCTCTTTGATCCAGGCCGAGTTGAAAACATAATGCTGTTTACTGCTGATTAGATGAATAAGCCCGTTCGGTGTTTGTGTAGCAGCCAGATATCCTCTCGGTTCAGCATGAGTTTCGTCCATTGTAAACGAGCCTGTATTGCCTCCGCCGTCAATTTTCTTAGCCGGCCCCCCTGCCGTAATGAGGCGTTTGCAAGGCCAGGTTTTGCCCTCGTCAAAAGAAAGTGCCGCGAACATTCCGAAAACACGTCGTGGATTGCCGGCAGTATTGAGGGTGATCATACCTCTCCTGCGGTCAGTGAAGCTCACAAATAAAATGGGACCTTCCAGCAATCGCCTGAGAATCAATCTCTGTCCACTGCCAAGAGGCGGAAACTCACTTGCCGAATATGTCCAGGTGCGTCCCATATCCGGTGAAATACTCATCGGCATACGGTTATTGATGTTGTTTCCGCGGCCAAAGGCCATTAAACTACCGTCTTTAAGCTGGACTACACCGGCGTGAATACCGGCTATCCACCCCCCTGTTGAATCTGAGGCAAAACTTGGATTTAGTTTTCCGGAACCGTGATCAATCCATGTACTGCCGCCATCACGACTGACATGTACGGCCGTTCCACCATTGCCGCCGGTTACTGCATCGCATGGCAAAATTATAAAACCCTCCCGTGTTTGAAAAACCGATTCAACAGGCATGTGGCGAATTCCGTGTTCGGGATTGATGATCTGTGCCTTAGACCAGGTAGCCCCGCTGTCAATCGAGGTTCGCATTATCGTAGCGAGATTACCCCATGTAGCTGCTGCTGAGAGTCCGTTGAAGTGATAAATAGTATCTCGGCCATTAAACCAAAATGCAGGGGCATGGTCATTACGGTCTGGAGCATCCCAGAATACCGAAGCCGGCTCCCATTTGTCGGCTCCATACCTTAATCGGCTGGCTAAAATCGTTAGCTCACGGCCGGGTTCGTTTAGGCATGAATACCAAATTGCCAGAAGGTCGCCGTTGGGACAGTCAACTAATGCAGGATCATGGTTATGCTCAGAGTACATTGGACCCTTAGAGTCCGGTGGAATTTTGACATATTCGATCGGACTCTTAAAGTAAGGTTCATTCGAATCAGGGCCTTTGAGCAAATCGGTATGAATCCGCCAACTGACATGCTGGCGATTCAAGGGCGGCACCAGGGCAGAAAGCCGCTCTGTCTTCGGCATCCTACCAAGAACTACTCGAAAACCTATCAGCCAGCTTTTGTCAGCAGGCAGTGTACCAAGTCGGTTTGCAGAACGCAGGTATGAAAGCTTTGTGCTGTGACTGCCGCCGCGAGTAACTTTGAAATCACCGGATTCAAAACCCACAGGATCTGTTTGAGCATCTTTACGGTAAGGGCCATACCAATCGTAGCACCATTCTTCAACATTTCCGTGCATATCAAAAATGCCCCAGGGATTCGGTATAGTCTCACCGACGGTAAGTGGCACTCGGCTGTCAGCCTTGCGGCTGCGTGCCGGGTCGGGAAACCAGCTCATTCGAGCGTTCTTGTGAAACTCCTCCGGCAAATCCGGGCCGGTGTGATAGGCTGTAGTCGTACCGGCACGGCAGGAATACTCCCACTCGGCTTCAGTCGGCAAACGATATGATTTGTCTTCTTTTTCCGAGAGCCACTCACAGAATTTAACTGCTTTGTGCCAGCTCACAAAAACGACTGCTTCATCATCCAGTTTGGATAAACCCAGCTTCCCACGAAGTTCACCGTGCTCTGGGTCAAACTGCTCATACTGAGCATTGGTAATTTCTGTTACAGCCATCCAAAAAGGTCTGGTGATAGTAACTTTGTGCACGGGTCTTTCATCCCAGTTCCCACCGTCTTTTTGCCCCATCGAAAAAGAGCCGGATTCTATGCGGGCAAATTTCATGCCGACGGAATTTACAAATGTGTCCGCCGCTTTTGAGTCGTAGAGCCACCCTGTCAAAAAGAGCAAAAATATTGCCAGCCATATTCTTTTCATCATTACACTGCCTTTCAAAAATCTTGATTGTAGTAACTCTCGATAAATTGGCGGACTTCCGGCTTGATATATATCTGCTCAATGTCCACCACCTTCGGTACCGCCTGGGCACACATCGCTGCCATTACAGCGGCGGGAGCCTGAGTATCCACAAAGAATATCTGTCGGCCCTTCATAGCACAAAGCCCCCCGCCGTTTCCGCCGAGCGGTTCGTCGCGAATTGCAACGCTGTTTGCTTCCAATAACGCTAAAAGCTCTTCTAATATCCTTTGTTCGTTCATTTTTTCGTATTACGTATTTTGCACTGTTGATATCGTTGTTCAAGAAAAAACGGGTTAAAAGTCGATATAGATACTTGTAAGCTCTGAGTTTTGTTAATTATACAAAGTTCACAAACAACTGATTTTATAATAGGAGCAGCCAATTGGCAAGTATTACAGGAAAACGCCTTTCTTTGCATAGATATGTTGAAGAACAAAAACAGGAAAATGACGCTCTAAAATATCAGCTTACTCAGATCCAGCACCTTGCTAATACCGGAACCATCAGCTTTATGATAGCCCATGAAATTAACAATCTGCTCACACCATTGAGGAACTACGCTGCTGTTGCTCTTGAGAATCCTGACGATAAGAGTTTTGTCGAAAAAGCACTTCAGAAGACGGTCAGAAATTGTGAACGTGCCTCTAATATTATGGAAAGCATGCTCGCATTGGCAAACGGGCAGACACAGGAAAAGAAATATGTCCGACTGCTTGCTTTGGTTGAAGAAATTTTCACCTGTCTTTGCCGGGATTTTGCGAAAGACGGGATAACCGTAGAAATGAGCATTCCGGAAGAGTTGACCGTTTGGTGCGTGCCGGTCCAGATTCAGCAGGTTATAATGAATTTGGTTCTCAATGCCCGCGATGCAATGCTGCCGCGCGGTGGTATTTTATGTATTAAAGCAAGTGAGAATTGCGATGCCATCAAGATAGAAGTCAGCGACACAGGCGAGGGGATTGAACCGGCTGTATTAAAAAATATTTTTGATTCGTTCTTTACAACAAAAACAGACAAGAGCACTCCATCCGGAAATTCGGGAGCCGGCCTTGGTCTGGCTTTTTGCAGAAAGATAATTGAGGAACACGAGGGTTTGATTTCAGTCGAATCCAAATCCACCGATGGAAGCAAATTCAAGATAACTCTGCCAAAACCCCGGTAAGGCAATATCTGATGGCAGTACAGTTTTACCAAATTGTTGTAATGTTATTTCTACTCGCCTGTTCAGCTTTTTTCTCAGGAGCCGAGACCGCCTTTTTTAACCTGTCACACCGACAGGTTAATGTTTTTCGTAAATCCAAACATAAGGTCCAGAATCTCGTCGCAAACCTCCTGAACAAACCGGGGCATTTGCTTGACAGTTTTTTGTTTGGTAACATGACTGTCAACGTCCTGTTTTATGCCGTCTCCAGCATTGTAATAATACGAACCAAAGAACAGGGAAGCCTGATCCTGGCAGTTATCATCGCCGCAACGAGTTTTGCCGCTCTCTTGCTGATTGGGGAGATACTACCGAAATCTATAGCCTTTGCAAATTCAAAGTCTGTGAGCCTGGCTGCCGCCCTGCCGGCTTTTTTGTGCCTTAAAATCTTTACGCCATTTGAGTTCGTATTCAAATTTTTCATATTAGAGCCGACTCTTCGGTTGTTACTGGGGCCGGTTAGAAGTCCTAAGCCAATAACAATCAGCGAATTTAAATCATTGATTGGTACAACGAGAAAGCAGGGATTGATCAGCGCCGATGAAAACAAACTCTTAACAGAAGTTATCGAGTTAGGCCTTTTGAAGGTCCGCCACGTTATGCGGCCTCGGGTGGATATGTTTGCATGCGATGTTACGGATTCGCCACAGAAAGCCCGCAAGAAGATGCATGAAAATAACTTAACAAAGCTGCCGATTTATGCAGGAACGATAGACAATATGGTTGGAGTGGTACACCTCAGACAACTTCTGCTTAAAGCCGGCACATCATTAGATAAAATTGTTCAACAGATACATTTTGTGCCGGAGCAAAAGACCGTCGAATCTCTTTTGGAATTTTTCCGGAAAAGTCGTACCGATATGGCTGTAGTTGTGGACGAATACGGCGGGATTGCCGGTTCTGTTCGGCTTGAGGATATTGCCGAAGAATTGTTTGGACAGATGGAATCTGCAGGCCACATAGAACCAATTAAACAAACAGGGCCTTTTGAATATCGTCTTGCCGGTAATCTGGCCATTCGCGACTGGGCCGAGGTATTCGGCATTGATTTAGCCGAGACGCGCCTTGCGACAGTCGGTGGTTTGGTAACCGCCCTTCTCGGAAAAATACCCAAAAGCGGTGACGCAACATATTTGAAGAATTTGAAGTTTACAATCGAAAAAATGCGAAAGCATAGGATTGAAACCTTAATATTAACTCTTGAGCCATTCCAAACAAATGATTAATAATATATTATTAATAATCGCAATTACGTTCTTCGTTATTCTTTCGAGCTTTTTTTCCGGTTGTGAAACAGGTATGTATCGACTCAGCCGGCTTCGCTTACGACTGGGTATTGAAAAAAAGAAATTATCTTTCGTTATACTCGGCAGATGTCTGAAGGACAGCAACGGTCTGCTTCTATCCATGCTGATAGGTATAAATCTTGCCTACTATCTCGTCACAAGTATTGTCACCAACATATTTTTGAATAAAGTAGAGACAGAACACGCTGCTGAATTCTTCGCAACTCTTTTGACCGCACCGACACTGTTTATTTTTTCAGAACTAATTCCCAAAAATATTTTCTTTTACCGCTCAGATGTGCTTATGCCATACATGTCACCGTTTTTATACACTTTCCACAAAGCCTTAAGCTTCTGCGGTATCATACCTCTACTCAAATTCATATCGAGCCTGTTGATGAGATTATCAGGCCTGGCTTCTTCCAAAACAGTAATAACTTCGACGCAAAGACATCAAGTCCAGGCAATCTTGCAGGATACGCACGAAGAAGGCATTTTCAGTTCGGTGCAGACCGAAATCATAAACCGTCTTGTCGGCATTTCGCACATCCCGATAAGGTCCGTAATGATTGCTATTAACAATGTCCGAACAGTTGATATAAATTCTGATAATGCGGCTCTATTGGATAAATTAAAAAAATATGCGTTTTCCCGCCTGCCGGTAATAGAGAGCCCGTCTGGAAATATCAATAGCTTTGTAAATATCTATGAAACCTTAAGTTCTTCAGAGCAGTTCACAATTCTGGATAATTTCATAAAACCAATCCTAAAACTTAATGCGAATACTACTGTTACAGATGCGATAAATATTATGCAGAAAGAAAATCAGAAAATCGTCCTTGTCATGAAAAGCGGCCGTACAAGCCAAGAGAAGCCTATTGGCATTGTAACAATGAAGGATTTAGTTGAAGAGCTTCTCGGTGAGCTGGCTGAATGGTAAAATAATTTATTAATTTCCAATTTTCGTTTTTTATACTTTACTCTGATGATGTCTTCAAAAATAATTAACATATTAGTTATCTTAATACTGATTGTCCTTTCAGTTGCAATTTTAGCCAATAGTATGTCAAAACCGCTTGGCCGTGATGAACAGATGTACTGCACCGGCAGTGCCCTATTGGCGCAGGGCAAGATGATTTACAGGGATTTTTCCTATGCGGCCCAACTGCCCTACCACCCGTTACTATGCGCAACTTTATTGAAAATATTTAACACAACCCACTATCTGCTCATCGGCAGATTACTATCTGCATTTTGCGACCTTCTCGTGCTGGTGTGTATCTTCGGAATATATCGATATATTTTCAAGTCCTTTGTAATTACCGGAATGCTTTTGGGGCTGTCAGCGGCGGTTCTGTACATATTCAATCCTCTGGTCGATTATGCCAACGGCTATGCCTGGAACCACGATGCTGTAATCTTATGTGTTGTTTTGGCTTTCGGGCTGTTCGTGTCCACCGATTTTACGCAAAAATCAAAATATTGGCGAATTGCCGCTATCGGCGCACTGCTTACATTTGCAAGTTGTATGCGTATAACTACGGCTTTGGTGGAGTTGTTGTTTTTCGCAATAATTCTGAGCCAGCCGGCCGAGACAATAAAACAAAGATTCAAGACCGCCCTGCCGTTCTTAATTGCCGCTGCTGTTGTTTCCGCCTGGCCTGTTTGGGTGATAGCTCAAGCTCCACGGGCATTCTTTCTGAACCTTGTCAAAATACCCATACTCTATGGCGAATGGCTGCATCAAATAGGAATGGTTTTCAACAAATTCGAGCTGACATTGGCCTGCCTTACACAGCCGGGATATTTTGCACTTATTGTATTAGCGATTTACCTCTCGCTGATGATTGTGTGCCTCCGCCGCAGATTGAAGATAACAAACGGCAGGAACTTGCTGCTTGCCGCCCTGCTGCCGTTAACATTCCTAATAATCGCCCTGATTCCGCCTACAATGTGGAGGCAGTACCTTGCAATGCCTGTCCCTTTTTTGACAATAAGCTTTGCTTTGCCTCTGCTGTATTTGCGAAAACTTGCCGACAAAAGGGGCGTTAATATGCACTTCAAAATAGCTGCTGGCTTAGTAGGTGTGTGTGTATTTGCGACAGTAGCCTCTTACCCGTTTGTACTGTACAGAACTCCAATCGTTCTGGTACCTGAAAGATGGGAACCCATAGAAATACATAAGATTTCGGAAGATATCGCCGAAAAACTCAAAACTCAAAACTCAAAACTCATACTTACCTTAGCCCCCTTGCTCGCTCTGGAGGGCGGCTGTGATATCTATACGGAGCTTTCCTGTGGGGCGATTATCTATAGAGCCGCCGATTCTATGTCACCATCTGAGCGAAGTATTACACATACCGTAGGCCCAAAAACACTCGCAGAATTACTAAAAATATCACCACCATCAGCAGTGATACTCAACGTTGAACGCGGCAAATTAGCATCACTCGAAACCCCCCTTCAAGTGGTCGTCAAGCCTGACTGGAAAAGAGAAGTCTATGAAAACGGTTTCGTGGCATACTTCAAGCCCTAATCTCATCAGCCCCCCCATGAATTTACAACCTTACTCCTCATCTTCATTTTGCTCATAGAGATATAAAGAGAAAAACAAGAATTTCAATATTTTACGTTGACACTTAATTCAAAGCACGATATGTTGCAATTGTTAGTTGAATGTGCAAATGACGGCTCCTGCAAATCGCTGCACTATGTACCTGCTGAATATCTCTCCTGGTCGCATAAAGTTGTCAAAGAATTTGGATAATGAGAACATAAAATGAGCAAAAGAAAAATAGTAACACAAGTTGGCTCCTTACCATACGATGATGTTGACAAGGCCGTAGAATACAGCCTCCGGCATGACATACCATTTCTGCCGGAACTTCCCAAACTGGGTGATGCCATGCTGGATTACATTGAAAAGCCCGGCAATTTGAGCTGTCTCGAAACCTTCAAGAAAATGGTGCAGGGGCACGATACAGTCAAAATACAATGTGTAGGTCCGGCAACTCTTATTCTCAGCGGATATGACCAGGATGAAGCCATTTCAAGAGCCTGTCAACACATTGATGCTGTTACCAACGGCCTAAATGCAGGAGAAGTCATCCTTTTTCTGGATGAACCTGCTCTGGGACAGGTAGGATTCGATTACCAGCAGCTATGGTCAGCGCTTTTCGAGAGCTTCGACGTTACGCCAGGCGTACATGTTTGCGGAAATATGAACTGGGACGAATTATTCCGTTCTGAAATCGAAATTATCAGCTTCGATGCCTCAAAATATGACATTACCAAATATCCGGGATATCGGAACAGCAAGAAAATCGCATGGGGAACGAAAACTAAAGAAGATGTCAAAGATTTCCAGGAAGGTGATTTGTTGACCTTACCATGTGGTATGGGACCGAAGTTCTATAGCATTGATGATTGTGATGTTAATCTTAACAACTTGTTAGAGATTTCCGCTGACTTCACGTCTGAAAGCGAGACAAATATTGGTACTCAACAATAACAAGCATCGCTGTCTGCCATCTACTTATCATCGATAATCGCCTTTGCGATGTCGTTGATTACTCCACGGGTTTTGCCGTTGGTATTGTTGGTGAGAATAGAGAATATATAATCACCCTGCTCGGTAAAGCATACCCCGGAAAATGACTTGACGCTATTTATATATCCGGTCTTGCCTGAGATTTTACCTTTGTACTTTTGCTCTTTGAAATATTTGGCAATTGTCCCATCTACCCCCCCTACCGCAAGCGAATCCTTATACAATTCCCAATTGTCGCTTTGATACACGTCCAGCAACACCTTTGTAATTGCATAAGAGCTAAGCTCGTTTTTCCTGCTTAGGCCACTTGCATCGTCGATATAAAACTGGCTTTTATCGATACCAAGTCCAATGAGAAATTCTGAAATCAATTCCCTGCCCCGGTCCCAGCTACCGTACTTTCCGTCAGGATTATTATTGGCGGCAATTGTCTTGAACAGCGATTCGGCTGCCAATCCGAGACTATTTTTGTTACAACGCGCCAAACAATCTTTTAGCGAAGTTGAATATTGGCTGAGCAGCCTGAAATTGGCGTGATCGTCAAGCGTTTTTTCTATGAGATGGCCATTTGTTTTTATTCCCGCTTTAGTGAGATTCTCGTAAAGCAAAAATCCAAAAAATGCTGCAGGTCTTTCAATTGCAACATCAAACGGGCCGACTCTATTACTGCATTTGCCGTAAACGACAATCTTATTAGGCTCTTTATTACGATAAGTACCTACAGCACTTGTGCCCCTTGAAATCGGCTTAACTTTATTGTCGAACTTTAGAAAAGAGGTCTGAGGTTCGAGGAATACCGCCACTTTGCCGCCGGTTTTCTTTGTGCTTATCGCTATACAATTATCATTGAAATTCAAGCCGCTTACTTCACAGGCATACCACTTATTCAACTCACTCTTAGACCAGTTCGGATGGACACGCTGGTCGTCAAATACACTACTGTCAATAATAATGTCTTCAATGGTTTTTATGTTATTTCGTTTTAACAACTGTGCTATGTCTTTGAAGAGCCAGCCTTTTTCCCGCCCATATTTTGCATCTGTTTTTTCATCCCCCAACAACGGATCCCCGCTCCCTATTACTACAAGGGTATCATCACAAAGACCAACCTTAGTTTTGTATTCGTAATCAGGCCCCAGATATTTTAGTGCCGCAGCAGAGGTAATTATTTTCATATTCGAAGCCGGTATCATCAACTCACGCGCATTATGTTCATATACTGTGGCGCTCGAATCGGCCTTTATGATATGAATGGAAAATCGAACTTTCTGCTGTAAAGAACGGCTGATAACACCATTGATTTGCTTCGTTAAATCCGCTTGTGCAAAACTGCCAAGACAGATACTGAATAAAACTGCGACCAATATTTTTTTCATCTTAACCTTCATAAGGCGGTATATTATTTCACAACAGCAACGACATTTCAACAATTTTCTTACATAGGCTCAAGAAAGATTTAGTTTATATTTTAGTTATAATTATATCGAAGGTTTAAGTTTGGCCGCCGAAGGTATATACTTTAGTCTTAATTTGATTGAAACATACGGTAACTGGTTGTAGAATTATGTTTATATTCGGAAAAATATTTCAATTTGTAAATGATGTTAGATTTTTTATTATATCCTAAGTCTATAGCAGTAATTGGTGCTTCTCGGACACCCGGTAAGGTGGGTTATGAGATATTGTCTAATCTGTTGGATGGTGGTTTTGCCGGACAAATCATACCAGTAAATCCTTCTGCTGACCAGATTCTCGGACTGAACTGTCTGCATGATTTGAATACATATACAGGCACTATTGATTTAGCAGTTATTGCCGTTCCATCTGCATCTGTTCTGGAGGCTGTAGAAAGTTCGATTAAAGCAGAAGCAAAAGCGATTGCGGTGATCACCGCAGGTTTTAGAGAAACCGGCCCGGCAGGAAATAAATTGCAATCCGAGATCACTCAGCTTTGTTCGAAAGCCGGTATTCGTTTATTAGGACCCAATTGCCTGGGCCTGATTAATACTAAACACCGGATGAATGCTTCGTTTTCAAAACGTATGCCTAAAGCCGGTGGCATATCAGTCCTGTCTCAATCGGGAGCGCTTTGTACGGCAATGTTAGATTGGGCTTTGGCCAGAGGGCTTGGTTTGGCAAAAGTGGTCAGCATAGGCAACAAGGCTGACCTAAATGAGACTGACTTCTTATCAGCATTTGCAACCGATGAACAGACAAAAGTTATCGTTGGTTACCTTGAAAGCATTACATCCGGAGACAAGTTCATTAAGACAGCTCGAACAGCGGCTTCGGCCAAACCTTTAGTTCTGTTAAGAGCTGGAGTGACAAAGGCGGGAATGAAGGCTGCATCGGCACATACCGGCGGCCTGGCTGGGGATGATATTGCCTACGCGGCGGCATTTAAGCGGGCAGGTGTAATAAGAGCAGAAAGTTTCGACGCGCTTTTCGACTATGCGGCGGCGCTTTCTATGCAGCCTTTACCTAAAGGCAACCGTGTTGCAATCATCACCAATGCAGGCGGACCGGCTGTAATGGCTGCTGACGCAATTGAGCAATCCGGGATGAAGGTAGCAACTCTGAATGGCTATAATGCCGGTAATCTTAAAAAAGAACTACCACCGGCAGCTATCATTAGCAACCCAATTGACGTTTTGGGCGACGCCGATCCGAAACGGTATGCCATTGCTGTCCGTGCCGCACTACAAGATGATTCTGTCGATGCTGTAATCGTGATTCTGACGCCACACGCAATGACAAAACCAGCCGAAACGGTACGTGCTATTGCCGCAAGTGGTTCTGGTGACAAACCTGTGCTTGTAGTTATTTTGGGCAGCGCTGATGCAATGCCTGAACGAAAGGAATTAGCAGATTGCAATCTTCCCGATTACCCTTCCCCGGAACGGGCCGTGGCAGCATTAAGGGCCATGTATGAATACGGCGTCTGGCGTAAGCATCCAACGCGTGTTGTTACACGATTTCCTGTTAACCGGCGAAGAGTCGAACGTATCATCTCACGACATTTAAAAACAAATCACATCCAGATGGGTGAAGTTGAAACAAAGGAAATTCTGCGAGCTTACGACTTTAATGTCCCGGACGGCCAGGTTTCCAATACTCCCGAAGAAGCGGTGGAAATCGCTGAAAGAATCGGATTTCCCATAGCTATGAAGATTGTCTCTCCCGATATTGTCCATAAGTCTGATGTGGGTGGTATCAAGCTTAATATTTCCAGCATCGACCAGGTCCGAGATACTTTTGACCTGCTTACGCTGAGAGTTAGCAGACGGGCGCCTGAAGCAAGATTGAACGGCGTTTACATAGAAAAAATGTGCATTCGCGGGTTGGAAGTAATTCTCGGTATGACATCCGACTCGCAATTTGGACCTATGCTTATGTTCGGGCTGGGCGGCACTTTTGTAGATGTGCTCAAGGATGTTTCATGTTACCTGGCCCCTATCACTGCCGATGAGGCAATGGAAATGTTGAAGGAAACCCGGTCATACGCCTTACTTAAAGGTACCCGTGGCCAGGCCGATGTGGATCTATCCGATATCACAGGCGGCCTGCAAAGAATAAGTCAACTGGCTACCGACTTTCCTCAGATTAAAGAACTGAATATCAATCCATTCATTGTCGGAAGTATTGGAACCAAAGCAATGGTAGTAGATGCGCAGATTACACTCCGCAGAAGCCCTCAATTTGATGAATCCACTGAATCTGGAAGCAATTAAATGGCCGAACCGAATCCAGACTACAGCAAAGAAATCTCCACAAATTGGCAGGAAAATTACAGCAACATGATTGCATCCGCTGAGGAGGCAATTGCCCGCATACGTCCCGGACAACGTGTATTTATTGGAACGGGTTGCGCTCAACCTCAGGAATTGATTCAGGCATTAATTAATCGCGCTGACGAATTAGAGGTTATAGACATTATACATTTGCTAACTCTTGGTGAGCCCTCTTACAGACATAAAGAATTGGCTAAACATTTTCATATCAATAGCTTTTTTATATGGGATTCTATTAATGAATCGCAGGAATTAGGGGATTTCACACCGATATTTCTCTCCGATATTCCACGCATGTTCAACTCAGGGGAGCTACCCATTGATGTAGCTTTGATACAGGTTACTCCACCGAATGAAAAGGGAATGTGCTCTCTGGGGATTTCTGTTGATATCACCAAGAGCGCTGCTGAGAACGCAGGCGTTGTCATCGCCCAGGTAAACCCAAATATGCCCTGGACAATGGGAGACAATCTGCTGTATGTCCACGATATCGACATCCTCGTACCGAGCGAGAGTCCTATTCTCGAAGTGACGCTGCCGGAACCAACCGAGACATCCCGGCGGATCGCCGAGTACGTTGCAGCTCTGATTCCGGACGGCTCCACCGTGGAATTAGGAATAAGGCGCATTCCACTGGCAGTGGCTGAGTTTCTAAAAGATAAACGCGACCTCGGAATTCATACCGAAATATTCTCCGACGCCATCATTGAGCTGGTTAAGTCCGGAGTAATAACAGGAGCGAGAAAAAATATCGACCGCGGTAAGATAGTCGCAAGTTTGTGCATGGGCACACGAAAGCTTTATGATTATATTGACGGCAATCCCGCTTTTTCTTTCCGACCCGCTGAATATGTCAGTGACCCGTTCCTGATACGCCTGCAGCATAACATGGTCGCCATCAGTGTTGCACAAGAGATAGATTTAACAGGGCAGGTCTGTGCCCACTCACTGGAAGCCGGATTCTCCGGACTGGGCAGCCATATGGACTTTACTCACGGGACTTCCAGGGCTTCCGGAGGCAAATCAATAGTTGTGTTCGAATCCACTCGGAACCACGGCGAAATCTCACGGATTGTTGCCCACCTTAGTCACCACGCCAGCGTTGCCGCTACATGCTGCGAGGTCCATTACGTAGTTACTGAATACGGTGTTGCATATCTTTACGGTAAAAGTCTGCGGCAGCGTGCTTTGGCGCTTATCAGTATCGCCCATCCAAAATTCCGAGCCGAATTACTCAAAGAAGCGATCAATGATACTTATGTTAGTGCTGATTTGGCGGCATTCGAAGGGAAAACCCTCGTCAGCCCTCAGGAATTGAAAACTCTGAAGGTGCTGGAAGATGGAACACAGATAAACTTTCGCCCCATGCACCCGACAGATGAAAAGCACATGCGTGACCTCTTCCACTCACTTTCCAAACAGACCATTCACTATCGTTTTATGTCGAACTTAGCCCGGATACCACAAAAACAGGTACTGAACTTCTTATATACAGATTATCGAAATGATATGGCAATTGTAGGCACCGTACCTGAGGCACACGGCGAAGAGATTATCGCTATCGGTCGTTACTATCTGAATCCACGAACCAACACTGCAGAGGTAGCATTCATTGTTCGTGACCAGTGGCAAAAACGTGGCATTGGGACTTTTTTACTGAATTATCTCGTTACCATCGCAAAACGCAATGGCATTGCCGGTTTTACTGCTGAGGTTCTGATGGATAACAATTCGATGATAGCGGTGCTTCATAAAAGCAATTGCAAGATTAGCAGTCAATTGGAAGATCGCGTTTACAGCTATAAGCTGGATTTCTAATAATGCCCCCCCTGCCCTTCCAATGCTTTAAGCCTTAGCTTCTGGATAAGATAAGATAAACCGTAAATAGCTATCCCAACAACATACATATAATATCTGACGCTGTAATCAAGATTGAAAATCTTCGTTACGATTGCAGGCCAAAATAATATAAGTGAAGCGATAAGAAACAAGGGAATCTCATACCATTTATTTCTTGTTATGAACCATCCCTGCACGGCATTTGTAAAAGCAAACGCTCCGAATATAGCCATGACGAAAATTAGCAGCGCCTGAGGCCAGCTATTGATTTGGTGGAGAACAAGCTCGGCATTAAACACAAACATAAAAGGAATAACGGCGGTCCTCAAATCATATATGAAGCCCTGTATTCCCGTTGATATAGGGTCAGATTTTGCAATAGCCGCAGCAGCATAAGCGGCAAGTCCCACCGGCGGGGTATCATCGGCAAGAATACCAAAATAGAAACAGAATAGATGAGCAGCTATCGGAGGGATAAGAATAAGACCGACACCGTTTACGGGACTTAGTTCTCTGATTACAGGGACTGTGATTGTTGCCATAACAATATATGTTGCCGTTGTCGGCAGTCCCATTCCAAGTATCAAACTTGCAATTGCCGTTATCAATAACACAGGGAATATATAACCGAAAGAAAGTCTTGTTACAATCTCAACAACCATGCCACTTGGCCCCATGAAAACGATGCCAACAATAATACCTGCCGTAGCGGTTGCTAATGCGACAGTGAGCATATTTCTCGCTCCTGCGATTAATCCCTCTGCTATGGTCATGACACTTTGAATTCCAGCCTTTATAACGGCAGTGCCATTCTTTATCGCTTTGATGATTTCCCGTACAAAGACAATCACCATCAGGACAAGTATTGCATTAAAAGCCGCCAGGTTTGGGGTGTGACGCATAATGATCAATTCATATATCAAAATAATCAGGGGGATAAGGTAATAAAATCCGCTTTTCAGCACGGTCAGAAATCTGGGGATGTCCGACTTTGGCAGGCCTTTCATTCCGAGTTTTGATGCCTCAAGATGAGCGATATAAAACAGGGCAAAATAGGATACGAAAGCAGGGATGGCAGCGGCCTTAACAACATCAAGGTAATTAATGCCCAGATATTCTGCGATAATAAACGCCGCGGCTCCCATTATGGGAGGCATTAACTGGCCGTTAGTACTTGCAGCAACCTCGGTTGCCGCCGCAATCTTTCCGGGATAACCGCACTTCTTCATTAAGGGAATCGTAAAGGTCCCCGTTGTAACGACATTGGCAATGCTTGAGCCTGAGAAAAGACCTGTTAATCCGCTTGAGATAACGGCAGCCTTTGCTGCGCCGCCCTTAAATCG
>CBDURK010000019.1:0-15544 GCA_965369645.1 uncultured bacterium
AAATACAGGAAGAAGATGCCAAGTACAAGCGCAAAAGACACCAGAAAGAAGGTAGAAAAGGTCCTTTTCCTGTAAAGCCGCTATATACTACTGAGGATGTCGAACTTTGCAGTCCACTTTTTTCACCGGTGAAATATAAACAGCCCATACACATTACTGATGGCCTTGAAGCTACTTTCTTCGATGCAGGCCATGTTCTCGGCTCATCCATAATACAGATTAAGGCAAAAGCAAACGGCCAGGAAAGAACTATCTTGTTCTCCGGGGACATGGGCAGACCGGACAGGCCTATTGTTCAGAACGCCGCTTCTTTTGAGCAGGCCGATTACATACTTATTGAGTCAACATACGGTGACAGGGTACACGAGGGAAAAGAAGATACCAAGAAAATGATTGCCGATGTTATCAACTCGACAAAACCCGGCGGCAATATTGTAATACCGAGCTTTGCACTCGAACGCTCCCAGGAGCTTCTATATTATATTAATGAGCTGATGCTCGAAAACGCAATTCCGCACTTGAAGGTTTTCTTAGACAGCCCGATGGCTTCAAGAATCACAAAAGTCTTCCAGCATCACAGAGAGCTTTTCGACGAAGAAATGACCGAACATGTCCGTCACAACGAATCTCCTTTCAAATTCCCCGAATTAACAATGACAGGAACTTCCGACGAATCGAAAAGAATAAACCATATTCAGGAAACATGCATTATTATTGCAGGCTCCGGAATGTGTACCGGGGGAAGAATCAAACACCATCTGGTTAATAATATCTCAAATCCCATAAACACTATTATGTTTGTCGGATATCAGGCCGAGGGTACACTTGGCAGGCTGATTATAGACGGCAAAAAGGAAATAAGAATACACGGCCAGAATCACCGGGTCAAAGCAAGAATTACCCGGATAAACGGATTTTCAGCTCATGCGGACAGGAATGAACTCTTTACCTGGTTAACCAAACTCAAAAAACCGCCCCGCAAAGTTTTCATCGTACACGGTGAAACAAAAAGCGCACACCAATTCGGCGATTACATCAGGGAAAAAACAGGCTGGCAGGTAGTTGTCCCGGCATATCAGGACGAGTTTACTCTTGACTAATCAACTCGAAGCTTACAGAGAATGTCCCAATATGCCCCCCGCTGGCCATTTTTGATTGCTTCGGTCAGTTCCAGGTTATCATTATAATTGTGGTCCTTCGATTGACCACTCTCAAGCGATTCCGGCTCTGTCGGTTCGAAGAATCTTTTGTCACCGGCAATGAAATCTTTCACAAGTCTTGCCGGCTGCGGACCTAAAGCTTCCGATATATAGAAAGTAGGCTGGAAAAGATCGACAGGCCCCGAATATTTTCGATGGATATTTGGATTTGTCTCAGCTTCGCCTTCGTTTGCCATAATATTGGCCATTGGAGTACCGGGATAAACTCTGATACCAAGTGATGCCCCGGCACAATCAGGATTGATCTGCTTAATAAAATCGATTGTCTCCGAAACCGTCTCCGGCGTTTCTCCCGGCCCGCCTAACAGCAAATCTATCATAACTTTTATATCATTTTCGCGGCACCAACGCACCGCCAAAGCAATGTCCTCTTTATTGTGAGGCTGGTTGTAAGTCTTCAGCATTAAAGGACTCGCCGAGTCACCAGTAAAGTTAATACCTATACAGCCTGCTTTTCTCATAGCTTTAGCAAGCTCAGCATCGAAAGGTACCACCGCCATATATGTGTACCAGCTCAGGCTTTTACCAATCGAGCGCCGAATAAACTCTTCACAAACCGCGTACGCGTGCTTTCGAGGAATGTTAAATTCAGCATCACACAAGTGCAATACCTCAATCCCCTGGGCTATGAGGGACTGGGCTTCATCAGCAACCTCTGAAGGCTTGCGCAGTCTGATTGCCGCTCCCTTGGACAAATGGTCGGCGCAATAAATACATCCGCGGTTACAGCCGCGCTTCGTCTCAAGACCGCATTGCCCCCCCCTCTCAAAGTAAGCCGGATTATCTATTTGGTCCCGATTTGTTGGCAGAGAAAGTGGATTAGGCCAGCTTGGCCGATTGCTGTAAATATCCCCATTAGCTCGCCAAATTAATCCATCGACACGTTCGAACCATCTCGATTGCTGTAATTCGTTGAAAAGTGACACTATTGCCTGCTCACCATCGCCGCAAATCCCGAAATCCACACCGGTATATTCCACAATACGCCGGGCAAAGATGGAAAAACCGACTCCGCCGATTACGATTTGCGCATCGGTCATTTTGCGTATTTTACTTATAGTCTCAGCAAGGTCAGGAACAAAGCACCGGGCGCTCGGCCAAAAACAATCATCCGTATTGCGAAACGAAATCCCCACCAATAGCGGGCTATGCGATGCAAAATATCCCTCAAGCATTCCCAGCGGATCATCACACAGGCATAAATCCACTATCTCTACTTCAATCCCGGCTCTTACGGCACTCCCGGCAACGTAGTCAAGACCGATTGGGCCTATCGGAGGCAGCATTCTATTTGTATTAATCAGTGTCAACATGCATTGGTAAAATATGTGCACTACATAGGATTATCAGAATTAATCTTTGCTGTCTTGTTTTTCTCTCTTTTTCTGAGAAAACCAACTTATCAATATACCTATCTCAAACAGGGCATAAAGCGGTATAGCCAGGGTCACCTGAGAGATTACATCCGGCGGGGTGGCCATTGCTGCTAATACAAATATGCCAAGCAGAACATATTTTCTTGACTTGCGTAAGCTCGCGATTGATACCAAACCGGTTTTGGTTAGGAAAAATATCGCTACTGGTGTTTGAAAAGCCACACCGAAAATCAGCATAAGCATCGTGATAAATGAAACATAGTCGGCAAAAGTAAAATTGGACCTGGCGCCAAGCACGCCTTCATTGAACTTTACAAGGAACTTAAGCGTTAGCGGCGCTACAACAAGAACGAAAAACAAAGCACCCGTGACGAACAATGCTGCGGAAAATGGCACGGCTGTGTGAACATACTTTTTTTCATTTGGGTAAAGCCCTGCGGCAACGAACATCCATATATGATAAAAAACCCATGGTGATGTCAGTATCAGACCCGATATTAAAGAGATTTTGATATAACTAATGATGCCGTCGGCAGGGCGGAGTACTTGAAGTCGGCGAGGAGGAGACACCTGATTTGATGGTGGGCTCTTGAAACTAAAGTTAGGATCATTACTTAATGCAACAAGGAACTCTTTGCAAAAAATAGAAACAAATTCTTCGGTTTCCTGACCAACATTTGGGGTGTTTGGATCATCGGCTAATTTCTGATTTATTCCGCTAAACAGATTTTCTATGAGTTCTATTGTAGTGTCTTTTGTTGGAGATTTGACGTCTTCGGTCTTATCTAATTCGCGATATGGCTTTTCGATGAATTTGATTATCTGCGTGCCGAAACAGAGACAAATTGCCGCTCCGATGAGTAGGCCGCTAAAAGCAAGAATCAAACGCCCGCGCAGTTCCTCAAGGTGATCGCCCAGGCTCATTGTGCTATCGACGGGGTTTTGTTTTTTATTCTTCTTTTTGTTTTTGCCCATTATACAGACAAGTGAGGAGTCCGAGATGGTTCATATCTGAGACGGGTTAGCTCATAGCGTCTTCTGACTTATCAACACCGGCAGCGCTTTTGGCCTCTTTGGCCACTTCATTGCCCATTTCCCTGACGTCATTTACTAACTCATCCTTGGTTTCTTCTACCTCGTTAATTCCCTTCTTGAACTCCGTCATACTCTTACCCAAACCCCGGGCAATCTCGGGCAGCCGTCTGCCGAATAGAAGCACCGCGATAATAAGAATAATGATAAGCTCAAGTGGACCAGGAGTCCAAAACCCCAGATATTGTGTATATTCAGTCATATATTAATCTCCTAATTTATCTTCTCAGTATTATAGCATCATCTGAGTTGTTTTGTCAACCATAACGATAAACTTAATTTCATTGACACAAAATCCATTAAAAATATAATGTATCTTCGTATATGGGTCAAGCATATTGTATTAAAGGAGTTGGTCATGACCTCGGTTTCCGGCCGAAATAGACATTTCGAATCTTCAATAAATATCCTCCTGTTATCGACTTTTTCCCTTATCGAGCATAAGATTTTCATTAAGAAGCTTCAAACAAAGACAAAGGAGAAATATTTTGAATAACACTCGATTAATCACAGGCATTTTGTTTGCAACCGCATTAGCCGTAGCACCCGGTGTTCAGGTCATGGCACAGGAAACCGTCATAGTCCGGCCAAAGGAAATTGACGATATCCTGACAAATCCAGGAATCGGCTTTATGACCTTTCAGAGATTCAACGGCGATGATTTAAATGCAGCTAAAAGCTGGACAGAGGGCAAGCCCATAGTTTATCAGGAATTTGACGGCAATTTGGAAAATAAAGACCACCCGATGACGACAATTGCTTATTTTAGAATTTACTGGAAGTTCATCGAACCGCAAATGGGCAAATATAACTGGGATCTCATAAATAAAGCCCTCGAAACAGCTCGCCAGCGAGGCCAAACCCTAATGCTGCGCATCGCCCCTTATGGAACAGGCACCGAAAATGATGTCCCGAAATGGTATCGCGAAATGGTTGGCCGGAAAAAAGATTTGATAGTGAAGAAGTGGCAGGTTGACCCCGAACACCCATGGTACGTAAAGCATTTCGGCGGTATGATAAGACTTCTTGGCCGGCGATATGATGAGCACCCGGACCTTGAAAGCGTGGATGTATCGATTGTCGGAGCCTGGGGTGAAGGCGCAGGTTCTGAACTATTGAGACAGAAAACAAGAGAGGCGCTGGTCAATGCCTATACCGACTCCTTTAAGAAAACACCTCTCGTTATGCTTTTGACCGACAAGAAAACAAACTCCTACGGCCTTTCCAGAGCGCACCTCGGCTGGAGGATCGATTGCCTTGGGGATATGGGAGGATTCACTCCCACATGGTCCCACATGAACGATTATTATCCACAGGCAATCATCAACTTCGGTATGCAGGACGCCTGGAAAAAAGCCCCCGTCACCCTTGAGGTATGCTGGGTGATGCGGCACTGGAAAGATATGGGATGGGATGTTGACCATATAATCGATGAATCCCTCAAGTGGCACATTTCTTCTTTCAACGCTAAATCCTCACCGGTACCGAGCGAATGGCAGCCTTCGGTCAACAGGTGGCTTAAGAAAATGGGCTACAGATTTGTTCTCCGCAAATTTACATACACCAACAGGGTAAATCCAAACGGTAAGCTGTCTTTCACTTCATGGTGGGAAAACAAAGGTGTCGCACCGTGTTATAAGAAATTCTCCCTTGCCCTCCGTCTCAAAAACGATGAAAAAGCTGAAATCATAATTACCGGCGCGGATATTACAACCTGGCTGCCGGGCGATAATCTTTACGACAATTCAGTTTCAATACCATCTGATATGCCCCGGGGCCAATACGACCTGCAAATCGGCATTATCGAGACGCTCTCCAATAAGCCCAAAGTAAAACTTGCCATATCCGGAAAACAGCCCGATGGCTGGTACAATCTCGGAAAAATAAAAATTGGAAATTAGCCTGATTTATGCCAGGATTGCAAATATAACATTGCTTTTTTTACTAATATAAACACTTGCTATATATAGTCTTATGTCAGGAATGCGATATTTCTTCTTGCTTTTGATACCTAATTCTGGTATAATACCATCATAATAAAAAAGCTAAGAATTGCAAATTTATTCCGAGAGGGGACGATAATGAGCAAATTCTATTACGAAACATGGATTCCATTCACATTTAACAAAAGGCGAATTTTGTTTCTTGCAATTGCAAGCTATCTCGCTTTGTGTTAAACAACTGAGTTTTATTGATTTAGTCTGGCCGTTCAGTCTTGAGCGGCTTTTTTTATACCTTCCAAATCCTTAAATATTTGACACATCTGAAACATCCTAATATGCTTACAATAAGAAGAATTTGTCATTTATCAGACTTTGTACTTTTAATTAAATATAAGGTGATATCCTCAAATATTGTGTTGTTTTTGCCTTTAAAATCTCGTTTTTTATGGACCTGTATTTATAGAGCCCAATTAAGGAAAACAAAATGATAATAGTAACCGGCGGAGCCGGTTTTATCGGCTCGGCACTCATCGCTGCACTTAACAAAAGGCAGATTACGGACATCCTTGTCGTTGACGAGCTTGGCACAGATCAGAAGTGGAAAAATCTTTGCAATCTGTCATTCGCTGATTATGTAGAAAAAGATGATTTCCTCGAAATGATTATCGCCAATAAGCTCAATAGCTCTCTGGAGGCCGTTTTCCACCTCGGCGCCTGTTCGGATACCACTGAAACAAACGCCTCATATCTAATAAAAAACAACTACGAATACAGCAAGCTATTGGCCCAGTGGGCAACTGCCGATAATGTTCGCTTCATTTATGCTTCCAGCGCAGCTACTTATGGCGAGGCTGAAGACGGTTTCAAAGATGACCTGGAGAAAATAGAAACCCTAAGACCTCTGAATATATATGGCTATTCCAAGCAGCTTTTTGACCTCTGGGCACGCAGAGCCGGCCTTTTGAAAAATATCGCAGGCCTGAAATATTTCAACGTTTTTGGGCCGAACGAATATCACAAGGCCGATATGAGAAGTTTCGTGGTCAAGGCCTTCGAGCAGATTAGCCTTAGCGGTAAGGTCCATCTCTTCAAATCATATAAACCCGAATACACTGATGGCGAGCAGTTACGTGATTTTATTTACGTTAAAGATGCTGTTGATATGACCCTGTTTTTTTACGACAATCCGCAGATAAGCGGCCTGTTTAATCTCGGTACCGGCAAAGCACGAAGCTGGAACGATTTAGTTAAAGCGGTTTTTGCAGCCATGAACAAAAAGCCAGATATAGAATACATCGAAATGCCCGAATCGATCCGTAACCAGTATCAATATTATACCGAAGCCGATATTACCAACCTTCGAAAAGCAGGTTTCGACAAAGGAATAACCACCCTCGAAGATGCCATAAAAGACTATGTCCAAAATTACTTACAAGAAAATCAATATTTGAATGGAGTTATCAAATGAAAAGATTTTTGAAATACTTCCTGCGAGGTCTTCTGGTCTTCGTCCCCGTTGGACTTACGATTTTCATACTCGTTTACGTTTTTTCCAGTATGGACACACTCTTTAGCAAACTGATGCCATCTATACAGTACACCAGTCTGAGGCTTTTGGTGGGGCTATTGGTTACAATTGGCGGTATATTTCTTATTGGCTTGTTCGCATCGAATTTCGTAGGCAAAAAACTCTTTGGCCTCCTGGACAAAGTCTTCACTAATGTTCCTCTGATCAAGATGCTTTACAGTGCCATAAAAGACCTCGTGGAAGCATTTGCCGGCGAAAAGAAAAAATTCGATAAACCGGTACTGGTAACGCTCGGAACATCCTCTAACGCAAAAATAATAGGTTTTATGACCAGAGAAAGTCTCGATAATTTCGGACTCAAAGACCATGTCGCCGTCTATCTTCCTCAGTCGTACAACTTCGCAGGCAATGTCCTGATCTTTCCCAAGGAGGCCGTAAAGCCGTTGGATATCGAAAGCTCCGAGGTAATGACGTTTATAGTCTCAGGCGGCGTCGCTGGCAAACAAGCACAGATTCAACAATAGCTGCAAACATTCCCCAAAATACTATCTAATCCTTAAGCTGCCAAACCGGCACTTGCCAATTTTATACCAACGGCTTATAATCACGGTTTCAATATATCTTATTTTCAGAGAAACATATATGGCAAAGACAATTGCAGAGCAAGTTGACCTACTCAAACGCGGCACTGTTGAAATGTTCACCGAGGCCGAGCTGGCCCAAAAGCTAACTGAAGCATCTAAAGAATCCAGGCAATTGCGTATCAAACTCGGCCTGGACCCCACCAGCCCTGATATACACCTCGGCCATACCGTAGTATTGAGAAAGATGCGGCAGTTCCAGGACTTGGGCCACAAAGCCGTTCTGATTATTGGCGATTACACAGCACTAATCGGCGATCCCACGGGCCAAAATTCAACTCGTCCCATTTTGTCAACCGAGCAAATACAGGAAAACGCAAAAACATATTTTGTACAGGCCGGCAAAATCCTGGATACATCCGAAGAGAAGCTTGAAATCAGGTACAACAGCGAATGGCTTGCAAAGCTGACTTTGATAGAGCTAATCCAAATAGCGGCCAAAAAAACCGTCGCCCAGATGCTTCAGCGTGATACTTTCAAAAAACGTATGCAGGCGGATGTTGATGTCTATACGCACGAGTTTCTTTATCCTTTAATGCAGGGTTACGATTCAGTGATGGTAAAAAGCGACGTAGAGCTCGGCGGCACGGACCAGACATTCAATAATCTTGTCGGACGTGATATACAAAAAGCTTATGGCCAGAAGACGCAGATTGTAATCACTATGCCCATTCTCGTAGGCCTTGACGGCAAAGAGAAAATGAGCAAATCCAAAGACAATTATATCGGCGTAACAGACGAACCGAACAATATGTTCGGCAAGGTTATGAGTATATCAGACGATATGATGGAAAACTACTTTACACTCCTGACCAACCAGACAATCGAGCAAATCGCCGAACTCGTCAATCCCGATAAGACACACCCAAAGAAAGCAAAAGTCTTGTTAGGCAAAATAATTGTCAGCCAGTTCAACGATGAGTCAGCCGCGCAGGCTGCCGCAGCAGAATTCGACAAGGTATTCGCAAAGGGCCAATTGCCGGATGAAATACCTGATATTGATATACCTGCTGAGCCGATTGCTGCAAGCAAACTACTGCTACATTGCAAACTTGTATCAAGTGGCGGCGAAGCTAAGCGAATGATAAAACAGTCGGCAGCCGGCATCGACGGGGAAAAACTGGACAACCCTAACACCGAAATCACCCCCAAAGATGGTATGATAATTCGCGTCGGCAAACGAAAATTCGCAAGGCTAAAAGTCAACAATTAGCTTGCGGTTATAATGCAGGAAAATCATTTCTGTCCCGGAATCCATATATTCTTCGCCCGGATTAGTTCTACACCTGGCCTAAGCATAAGGGCTGTAGTGGATTTTGTGTAAAATATTAGCCCTTTTTAACTTGTAAGGTAGTGATACTTTGTAGAGAAAAACTTGCTCTCGGAATGCACAACCAAAGGATTTTCCACTTTATCTGATATCGTCATAAAATACGTCGAGTCTATACGGAAGTTATAACTGTCATCGGAAGATAAGAATAATTATAGTTGATCAATGGAAAAAAAGACGAACTTGGTGCCATACATTCACTATCTTACTTGATTGAGGTAATATCCTGGGAGCCGAATATTGCTTGTGTTTGTTCCAAAAATTCGTTCATCATGTTGTCGAGACCAAACGGGCCACTCTGCATAAACATAGCGGCAGAAATCTTTTTTTCAAAGTCAATGTAAAAATAAGTGTTGTGGGGTGCACCTGCCCAATAAACAGTTCCATTGCCCGCCAGTTTGCCATGACGACCACCATCGACTACCACACCGATACCCAGTCCGTAACCAGTACCTTCTTCAAAAGCGCCTGGTATGTCACCGAGTTGATCGGAACACATCATTTTAACGGTTTCTTCCTTCAATATTCTTTTGCCGTTGAAATACCCCAGATTCCGGATCATTTCCATTACTGTCATCCAGTCATCCATCGTTGTGAGAAGTCCCGGATAACTGTAATTCCAGCCGCCGCCTCCGGAAAGGGCTTGTGACCTCTTTCTAAAGGGGCTGTTTTGAGGCTGTTCCTTACAAATCAGTTTGCCTTTCTCTTGCTCGTAATGTTTCGGGAGTCGTTTCAGTTTGTCATCGGAAATAGTGAAACCAGAATCATGAATCCCCAGAGGTACGAATATACTTTTGTTAAAGTATGTATCAAGTTTTTGACCTGACCACTTTTCCACAAGCAAGCCCAAAACATCGGTCGAATAACCATATTGGAATCTGGTGCCAGGTTGCGTATCCAGGGGAACTGACATCAGACGCCGGACAAATTCATCAAGCGACCCATTCCACTGACGCAGGCCTGCAATGGTGTATCGCTTCCCTCCCCAGATTCCTGATGTATGACGGAAAAGATCTCTGATAGTTGGTTCGCGTTCAAGGGATTCGGTTTCATAGGGTGGATTAAAGTCGTTTTTGTGCCCTTTTTTCAAAACGCATGCTTTTTTGAAAACCGGTAAATGTTTCGAGACAGGATCATCCAGGTTGTATATCCCTTGCTCCCAAAGCTGCAGCGCGGCAATCGCGGTAACAATTTTTGTCATAGACGCAATTCTGTAAATTGCATCATTTCGAAGAAAAGTTCCAGCCTCGATATCAGCATATCCGAATATCTCGGAATAAACCAACTTTCCATCTTTTGAAATCATCGCATGGACACCAGCGATACGGCCATTAGATACTGCTTTGTTCAGATAATTCGTGAGCAAGTCACTGTTGGTTTCTTGTGCTATTGTATATGGAGCAAATATTAAAACAGCAAGAGCAAGTATTTCCATTTATCTTTTTCATCCAAATATCACAGCCAACGTTTCTTATTTCCACTTTTTTTAAAGCATACATCAATAATCTTATTCAAATCTCCTTGAACAGTCAAAGATGTTCTTGTTCGAGATAGTTTATTGATAATTGGCTTAGAATACATGGTTTTCCACAGGCTCTACAATCATATTCCTTCTTTTTTGCACGGATTTACTTGGGTAATTCGAGATTATTTAATGTTAGACGGTGTTTCAATACTTATGCTGAAAATATGAACAGACATTCCCCGCCGTAGCTGAAGAATCAGGCTAACAGAATAGACTTTCCTCGCATCACTTCGCTATGATTTCAGACATGATTATCCCTGCTGCTCTTAAACAAAGTATCATCATTACTGAATGATCTGTGATGTGAATTAAGTTTATAGAACAGTATTGGCTTGTTAGTACCGACGTCCGCCGCCGCCGCCGCCACGACCACCACCGCCGCCGCCGCCACGACCACCACGACCGCCACCGCCGCAGCGACTACCGCCACGACCACCGCCGCCACCGCCGCCGCGTCCGCGACCGCCACCGCCGCCGCCGCCATAACCACCGCGTCCGCCACCGCCGCCGCGGCTATCATTCTTGGGGCGGGCCTCATTAACATTTACAGCGCGACCATCCAAATCCTTACCATTCATTTCTTCGATAGCCTTTTCTGCTTCCGCCTTAGAGGGCATTTCCACAAATCCAAAACCTCTGGATTCACCGCTAAATCTATCTTTTATAATGTTGACAGATTCAACTTGACCAAAGGCTGCAAAAGCCTCGCGTAAGCTGTCTTCGGTTGCATCGTGCGACAAATTTCCTACATAGATATTCACTTCTTGTTCCTCTTTCAAATTCTAAACTTAATTGTTCATTTCAGCATCCCGGCTGCCATGGCTCGCCGCACTGCTACATTCACATATTTTCCACTATTCTATATAAACACTTTATCAAAAACCACTATTCCAGCTAATATTCCTGGATTTCCAAAGGTGTGTCATCAAATATCGTTCAAAGTATATGGTAAAAAACAACTTTTGGGAAGCTAAAAAAATAAAAAAAAGAAACTTTGAATCATATTAGACGATTATTACACAATTTCTGCATTCAAAAAATGCGTGCAATCCATACAAACCAAGGTTATAATAACAAATTATGAAACTACCAAAATTACAAAATAGTGAAAAATACATCGGGCTGTACATCTTCGACTTCGGCGACCATACAGGCGTCGGCTTTACCGCTGAAGAGGTAGCTGAACTTCTCGAAAGTGAGAAATACAAGCACAATAAGGTCTATAAAATACACAGAGCCTACCCCGACGGCACCATCGAGCTAAAAGGTGTACCGTCTCAGGCTTTTCATCTTGAAGCAGGAATGTTTTTTTATTCGAATGCTCTCGAATCATCCAGAGAGGATTTCAAAAAACTTGTTTGCCTGGCCGACAAAATCACATCCCCCTGCCGGGCCAAATTACATTTGTCTAAATACGTTGACGATAAATATGTAGTGGCGATTATTTACCCGGCCGAATACGATGATGAGCTTAGCTCGTGGCTTTTAGATGGACAATACAAAACCAGCGGCGCTGTCGAGGGCGGGATTGGGGCTGTGCAAAAATATTTTGATTACGAGCCGGAAATTCTGGAAAGACATCAATTGTTCGCAAAATCCGAATTGAAAAGCAGGACCGGCCAGGAATTGTTAGGCTCTCTTAAATTGGCCGTACAAAGATAACTTTACAGTTGTTAAAAATAGTTATTACGTCTAAGAATACCACGAATCCTGATTATGCGTGTCCGAACAAAGATAAATTCATTTTTCAGCTTTCTTGCGGCTGTTTTGTTGACTGTATTCGGAAGGTCTCCAGCTAAGCCTACCTCGAATGATTTAAGACGAATGGAATTTAAAACAAGCACACAGCGCCTGGGAGTAAGATTCAGAGAAAGGATTCGTGAGGTATTTCGTTTTAAATGGATAAGAAAAAATAACCTGTAGCAATTATTTATATCAATCCTATGCTACAGGAATCTATCCATAATCTGCTGTACAATATTAAAATATAAGGCTCTTTAATGGCTGAATTCCAATTCTATCCGCCACCTGGAAATGCCCCGGTGCTTAGTGAAAATGCTTTGACTGTCCTTCGAAGCAGGTATCTAATTAAAAACCAGGACGGCAAGTGCATCGAGACACCGGCACAGCTTTTTAGCAGGGTGGCATCATTGATAGCCGAAGCTGAAGGCAAATACGGCGCAGATGACAGTAAAATCAGACAATGGCATCGAAAATACTACGATTTGATGGCATCGTTAAAATTTCTGCCCAACTCCCCTGCTCTTATGAACGCACAACGCCGGAGAATGCTCAGCGCCTGTTTTGTATTGCCGATTGAGGACAGCATAGAAGGCATATTCGAGACGATTAAGCAAACTGCTCTGATTCAGCAGGCCGGCGGTGGTACAGGTTTTTCCTTCGATAAATTAAGGCCCGCAGGGGACCGAATTGCCTCCAGCGGCGGCACAACATCTGGACCGATTAGTTTTTGGCGAGTCCTTTCCGAGACTACCAACGCAATACAGCAGGGTGCTTTTCGGCGAGGTGCAAATATGGGTATGATGGGAATCGAACATCCGGACATACTGAAATTCCTGCACGCCAAGCAAAATCTGGATGCCTTTACCAACTTCAATATTTCAGTCAAAATTACAGATGACTGGATGAAGAAAGTACTCAAATCCGGCAAAACGCTGCATACGGTAACAAATCCCCGCACCCTGCAGAGTTACTTATTACCCCGGCGAATTGACATTAAAAACTACACAATTAACGATTTGTACAAACTCACCGGCAAAGGCAGACCGGGCCCAAAACGAGCACGCCAATTTTTTACCGTTAGTGACATCTGGAAAATGATAATCAAATGCGCACATGCAACCGGTGAGCCGGGCGTAGTTTTTATAGATCGAATCAACCGTGACAATCCAACTCCTTCGCTGGGCCGTATAGAAGCAACCAATCCCTGTGGCGAACAACCGCTGCTGCCTTACGAAGCCTGCACGTTAGGCAGTATTAACCTCACCAAATTCGTGAACGTCTCTGATGGCAAAACAGAAATGGATTGGCCCGCATTGACTGAAACTGTTGGATTAGCCGTTCGATTTCTGGACAATATTATCGATGTATCTGAATACCCCATCAGGGATACCATTCGTCTGTCTCAGGGAAATCGCAAAATCGGCCTGGGGGTTATGGGATTTGCAGACTCCTTGTTCCTGCTCGGGATACCTTATGATTCAAAGCAAGGCATCGATTTCGCCTCGGAGCTTATGGGCTTTATAAACAAAAGCGCCCGCAAAGCCAGCAGTAAGCTTGCCGATCTGCGCGGGCCGTTTCCAAACTGGAACAGCAGCATCTGGCGAACTAAAAGAAAGAAAAAGGTCCGCAACGCCTGCCTTACCTGTGTAGCTCCGACCGGTACGATAAGTATCATTGCAGATTGTTCCTCAGGCATTGAGCCGGTCTATTCTCCGGTGTTTGTCCGGCAGATTTTAGACGGCTCGAAATTACTCCAGATAAATCCGATTTTCAAACAGGTAGCTGAATCACATGGTTTTTATAGCAAAAAACTCGAAAATCAAATTGCTAAAACAGGCAGTATCCAAAAGATACCCCAAATCTCCCCGGCAATACGCAGGATATTTAAGAGCGCCTATGATATAAATCCTCAATGGCATATTAGAATGCAGTCGGCATTTCAGCAGCACTGTGACGCAGCAGTCAGTAAGACCATAAATTTCAGCGAAAAAGCTACAGTGGCCTCTGTCGATAAGGCCTATAAATCAGCTTATCAGCTTAACTGTAAAGGAGTTACAATTTATCGTCGCCGCACCAGAGACCGTGAGCCTATGAGCCTATTTTGTTAAATCATAGCTTTGTGGACTTTCGATTGATGATTTTATTTGAATGTATCAAAAAAAGTAAGAATACCTTGAGAGTTTTTCCTTGACGAGAAATCAGCATATTTGTTATAAATAACATAGGTGAAGTTTGTAGTTTCCGGTTTACAGACCGGCATAGTTTCTACATATAATACGCGAGGAGTTGAGTTTTAAAGAGTCGTGAACTCCGTGATGAATCATTAGCATTTCAATTAACAATCTATTTTTTTTTGAAGGAGGACTATTATGTCTAAGAAATTAATTTATCTGGTTTCGCTTGTTTTGTTGCTGAGCGTTGCAGGCAACGCATTAGGTGACCTGATATTGCACTGGCCCCTTGATGGAGATGCCATTGACTTGTCCGGCAATGGTAATGACGGTACCGTTGGTGGTACGGCTAATTATGTAGCTGGTCAGAGCGGCCTTGCGCTGGACTTCGACGGTACATCTACCTATATTGATTTTGATAATCTAATCGTAGAAGGAACATGGTCATTAGCCATGTGGCTCAAGCCTCGAGATCTACCGTACACGAGCGGTTACTATTCGGTGATTCATACTGATGCTTGGAGCGCCGGCACCCCCCACGTTCATTTAAGAGCTAATACCAATCTTTGGAATATTGATATCAACGGCGGTCCGAACATAAGTTCAACTACTGAGTTGCAGACAGATGAATGGTACCATTGCACATACACAATACTTCATGAGGGTGGAGCTAATACTGCAAAACTTTATATTAACGGTGTATTGGAAAGCGAAGGTGATGGAGGAAGCGTTCCTTCGGCTTTGAATAATCTGAACTTCGGCGCCTGGCACGATGGTGCCGAGAGACATTACCACGGCTTGATGGATGATATTCGCATTTATGATCACGTCTTAAATGAAGTCGAGATCCTTGGCGCTATGCAGGGCGAGATATATCCATATGCCTACGGCCCCACTCCCGCTGATGGTGGCATGCATATGGATACATGGGCAAATCTTTCCTGGAAGCCGGGTGGTTTTGCGGTTTCACACGAT
>CBDURK010000020.1:0-15487 GCA_965369645.1 uncultured bacterium
AAGTTTTGTGTAAAATTGGTGGTTTGATTACTCGCTGACTTAATGCTTTTTCAGCCGCTTTCCACGAAATGCAGGAATCGAGGATTCTGGCTCATAAAGCAAGCTGTGTATAACCTTTAAAATCCTGGATTGACAGGTGTTTCAGGTTCTACACTTGAGTTTGAGTTTAAAGAATGCTTTTTTTTTTGGAATATTTGTAAAAAATATGAAAAATTATTTAAAAACGGAAAAACTTTTAGAAATGCCTGTGAACTTTCGTAAGTAATTATTTGATAGGGACATATAAGAATATCCTGTTATTCCTACAATATATTCCCATACATCCCATGTTCGCCGTATCTGATCAGCTTTGTCCTTATCAAGTCATTTTTCTTCAGCTTTTTTCCTGTTTTTTCCAGATGCACCATAAAATATCTTTCGCTTCGGCCGTAAATCTGCCCATCATCGTTTTCCAGAAGGATTTCCGCGGTTTCGCCAATAAACTGCTGCTGGAATTTTTGGCTCAGCTCGATATTTAAGCGGTGTAGTATTTTTGAACGTTCCTTTATAGTTTTTATATCCACTCTATTGTGCATGTTTGCTGCGGCTGTACCTTTCCGGGGTGAAAAACTGAAAACATGCATTTTCGCAAACCCAACATCTTTAGCCAAACTAACAGTTTGTTCAAAATCGTTATCGGTTTCACCTGGAAAACCAACGATAATATCGGTCGTTATAGCTGGCCTGTCGAGGTATAGTTTAGCGAATTCAATTTTTTCTCTAAATACATCAGAATTGTATTGTCGGCACATTTTTTTGAGGATAGCGTCTGAGCCGGACTGTAATGACAAGTGCAGATGTGGCATAATATTCGGGTGTTTACAGAAAATATCGAGTAATCCCGGCGTTACGTCCCCAGGCTCTAGCGAGCTTAATCTTATCCTTGCAAGATCGGGTATTTTGGCCATTTTATCGAGTAAAACAGCCAGGTTGTCATTTTGCCGGCCTGGCCAATTGTTTCTTCTAACGCTCTCCTGGCCGTAAGCGCCGAGGAATACGCCTGTTACAACGATTTCTCTATGTCCGGCTTTTACAAGTGATTTTGCCTCCCGAATAACGGCTTTGACCGGTTTATTATGAACAAAAGGGCGGGTTTTGGGTACAATACAATAGGTGCAGTATCCGTCGCAGCCATCCTGGACTTTTATAAAAGCTCTGGTTTGCCCTTTGAAGGAAGTTAATGGCGGAAGTTTCAAATGATTATTCAATTCTTTTTTAAACTTGATTTTAGAGTCGTTTTCTGCTTTAATTAAGGTATTAATGTTCAGACAGGATTGAGGGCTTTGGAAGTATGAAGCGGCAGCGTTGCCGTGGGCTATTTGTTTTAGCGTTTCAGCAAGATTTTTTCGATCCCCGATGAGATGAACATTTTTGCTGATGTTGTTTAATTCGTTGGTTTGTACGGTTGGCAGACAGCCGCAGACAACTACAGCAGCGCCAGGACTTAGCTTTTGGGCTTTTCGAATGTATTGCCGGCTTTTGGCTGAGGCGGTGTGAGTTACACAGCAGGTATTGATGACAACGAGATCGGGTTTTTTGGGTGGTTCGCACTTATGAAGTCCGAGTTGTTCGAGCAGTTCGTGAATCTGCTGTGTTTCGTATTGATTGACTTTGCAGCCAAGAGTATTTATGGAAAAAGTTTTCATAATAAGATATAATGTATATTTATTGAGACGTATTTACAAGAGCAATTGAAAACCAAGCAGGAGGTTTGTTATGGCAGCAGAAACCGATATGGTTTGGGCTATAGATATAGGCAACAATTCTCTCAAAGCATTGCACCTGAGCACAGAGCGTGGTGTTGTTGAAGTAATAGGCTTCGACAATATCAGGCACGGCAAGATTCTGAGCGGTGACGGTGTGACAGATGCTGAGAGAGAGGAGCTTGTCGCGTTGAGTTTGCGCAAGTTTGTAAATAAGTACGATTTGAGCGTGGACGATATAATTATTTCTGTCCCGAGTCAGAATAGTTTTGCACGCTTTGTGAACCTGCCGCCTGTTGAGGAGAAACGCATTCCTGAGATGGTCAAGTTTGAGGCTGTCCAGCAGATTCCATTTGGCATTAGCGATGTGCAATGGGACTGGCAGTTGATGACTGAGCCGGACAGCCCTGAAATCAAGGTGGGTATTTTTGCGATAAAAAATGAAGTAGTCGATGCGGCATTGGAACATTTCAGCAGAGAAGATATCCAGGTTGGTTACGTACAGATGGCGCCGATGGCTTTATATAACTACTTGTTACATGACCGCCCTGAGCTGGCTACTTCCGACAAACAAGCAACGGTTATTCTTAACATAGGCGCGGACAATACGGATTTGGTTGTCTGCACGAAGTCGGCCGTTTGGCAAAGGTGTATTCTTATTGGCGGCAATTCCTTTACCAGGGCGATATCAGATGCATTCAGGCTTAATTTTGAAAAAGCTGAAAAGCTCAAACGTACGGCTCCGGTTAGCAAGTATGCCCGTCAGATATTCCAGGCGATGAAGCCGGTTTTCACGGACTTAGGCTCTGAAGTTCAGCGGTCTCTGGGCTTTTACAATAACTCCAATCCGGATACCAAGATAACGAGGATTATTGCCTTAGGTGGAGGAACGAAGCTGCGAGGCCTGCTCAAATATCTACAGCAGACATTGCAGATACCAGTGGAAAGGCCGGATTCTTTTAAGAGACTTGGGATGGGCCCGGGTGTTTCGCCCGCTAAGTTCCATGAGAATGTCAGCGGTTTTGGTGTTGTCTATGGTCTTGCTTTGCAGGGATTAGGTGTTGCGCGGTTAGAAAGCAACCTTCTGCCGAGCAGTGTTGCCCGGTCAATGGCCTGGGCGAGCAAGGGTAGGTATTTTATCACTGCCGCATGTATATTTCTTGCGGTTTCGCTTTTGTCTTTTGGAAGGACCGGCCTGGACAAGATGAATTACGGAAAGAGCAGTCAGGTCCGAGCGAGAACAAGCAATATTCTTGGTGCTATCAATGACGCCAAAGACCAACTCGACGCTGAAATACGTAAAGGTGACGAATCTGTAGCGACAATAGACAGAGAGTTTGAACCTTTTAAATATCGTGAAATGATCCCATCTCTTTATGAAACTATAATTTCAGCATTGCCGAATGAGAAGAACAATTCCAAACAAGCCGGACTTTATAAGGCTTTTGCCGCCGGTGACGTCGAAGGGATTAAGAATATACCACGCAGGCAGCGAAAACAAATATTTATAACGAACATGGAGGCTTTCTTTTCGAGTGACATTGCGGCCGCCCAGTTCGGCGGCGCCGATATGTTCCGCAAGAGCCGGGGTATGCCAGGCGCCGGAGGCGAAGATGAGTATGGAATGGAGGGGTACGATATGATGATGGAGATGGACAGGATGGGGGGCTATTATGGGGAGGATATGTACGGAATGATGGGACAAAGCACTGAGGAAAAGTTCCCCGGCTTTATAATAACCATAGGCGGTTTCAGTCCATATGGAAAGATAGCTGAATTGATGGATCCTTACAAGGTAGAAGATAATCAGGAGAAATGGGGTTTAATTACTCGCTTATTGCACCTCGACGATTTTGTTGACGGGAACAGCCCTTTTGAGGTGTATAAGAGGAAAGATCCTAACCAATTCTCCCTGGACATAGGGGAAGTAAACAGAGAAGAGGAGATGCCTGCGGGGATAGGTGTAACGGACATCAAGTATAAACCAATGCCTCCCGGATCTACTAAGCAGGGAGAAGGTTGGGAGTATATATTAATTGACCCTATGACAGATGAGACGATTAGCAGGGTTAAAGAGTGGGAAGAGAACGGAAGACCAAAACTCGACAGCAGGGGCGCTCAGATTGTTACGGTTAATGACCATTGGTTTGTGTTAAAGGTTAAGTTTATATGGAGAGATGCCCCTGAGTCCGTTAAGGCGAAAGCCCCTGAATTACCTGAATATATGAGAGGTGCAAATATGGGCAGGGCAGCTCCGGCGCCGACTACCAGCACTCCATAATTTGACAAGTAGAATAAGAATTATTTTGTGAGATGAAAAAATGGATATGCCGAATTTCAAAGATGTTTTACAGAATATATTACAGAAGTTAAGTGTTTTTAAGAATAACATACCACTGCTGATGTCGGTTATTATTGCGATTGTCGGAGCAATTCTCCTGGTCCCAACGCACTTTATGAGCGCTAAACTCAAAGGTGAGATACAGGCTACAAGTGTCAAGATGGGCAAGCAAGTGGAGAGCGCACTCAATAGTCCTCCTCCCAGTAAAACATTGGATCAAGAGCGGAAGCTTCAGGCAGAACATGCCAAAGATGCCAATGAGATAGAACTATTGGCTAAGCAAACAACTATGAGAGAGTTGTTAAGCTATGATGTTTTTCTTGATCCTAATATTTCCTCTACTATTGTTTTTCGCGAATTTGGCCAGCGATATCGAAAAGCGATTGATGATTTGCTTGTTCGTGTAAAGGCGGGTGATTTTCCTACAGAGGCCGAGTTAGAGAAAGGCCTTGAGGAGTCAGCAGTAAATTCCCGTTTAAGGCGGGGGCGGGGTATGATGGGTGGTATGAGGGGAATGTCTTCTCCGGCGATGGGTGGCTCACCAATGATGGGTGGGGCCCCGATGATGGGAGGTCGCTCCCCGATGATGGGAATGTCTCCTTATGGAGGTGGAGGTAGAAGTAGAGGTGGAGTATCTTCCAGAGGATCTATACCCAGGTCGATGATTAAGGGTGAACTTGAACTTATGATAATTGAGGAGATTTGCCGGGAGAGAGCGAAATCCATATCTGTTTATGCGAGTCCGATTGATTTAAGCGGATATGATTTCTGGTTGGATTATAAACTTGCTGTTGAACCTAATGAGGCCATCGAGGATTGCTGGTATTTCCAGTTGGCTTACTGGGTCATCGAAGATGTTTTCGAAACTATAAGTGCTGTGAATTCGGACTTCGACAGCGTTCTGACTGCACCGGTCAAACAGCTTAAGCTGATGAGTTTTAATATGGGCCTAAGAAGACCGGGAGCAGGAGGCGGGGTATATACCGGACGCAGGCAGCGCACGAGTTCGAAAAGGAAAGACGACGTTGATAAGCCTCTTTACGTTAATTCTAATGACGATGGTCTGGCGGAATCCTGCACAGGAAGATTTACTGGTGTTGATAATGATAGTGATGTTTTACATTTTAATGTTTCTATTGCGATTAATATAAAATCAATTATGCCGTTTCTGAAGGAGCTTTGCAGTGCCAAGGAGCATAAATTCAGAGGTTTTTCCGGCGATGAGCCGGAGCAGACTTTTAAGCATAATCAGATAACGGTTTTAGAGTCTAAGTTCTTATCGGCCCCGGACGATCCTTACAGTCTTTATGATTTTGGAGACGATCCTATTGTAGATTTGGATTTAATTTGCGAATACACCTTTAACCCGGATGGTTACAAGGAAATTAAACCGGCAACCGTTACGGCCGCGATAGCCGCGGCCGCAGAACCAGTGGCTGGCAGATAAAACCTTTCAGAAAAACAATGTTGAGTGGGATTTGAGATATGAATAAAATAGTAAGCTTTCTCGAAGCACATGTAGAGAAGATAGTGTTGGTGATTGTTGGGCTTGTGTGTATCTGGCTTATGATTACACGTGTTATTTTCAGTCCCAACCAGGTTACATACGGCGATGGGAAATACAGCCCGGCAGCAATCGATGAACAGGTGTTCGAAGAGGCTAAGCTTTTGAGGGATAAGGTTAACACCCCCCCCGAGGGCCCGGACCTCTATGAGTCGAAACTTGCCGAATTTCTTGCGAAGCTTGATTCTTCCATAAGTGATATTGATGTTAGCATATGGCCGCAGGTACCTTATGCAGTTGATGAGACACTACGAGGCACGGGGGGGAAATATCGTCTTCCTCGTATTGGCACGGTCAGCGAAGTTGCAATCGAGCACATTAGAGCGGCCGCTTATGTGCCTACGGATGTTATTACGCCGGAGAATCAATATGATAAAGCTGCGAATGAGCCCAACGATATCGATCTTATAACAGTGGAAGCCAAGTTTGATATCGGGGGATTATATGAGAGATTTCAACAATGTTTTGTCGATGATGTCGAGGAACAGTTTTCAGATCCATGTCTTGCTGAGCCAATTTTTGCTGCTGTGCAGTTGCAGCGGCAGGAACTGGGCAAAAATGGAAGCTGGAGTGATTGGCAGAATATTCCCCGTACCAGGATTGACCATTATGGTGAATTGTTTGAAATTGTTGAAGATGCCGGCAGCTTACCGCCCGGCAGGTTAAAAGTAACGAAGCTTCAGTTTGATGACTGGCAGCTCCAAATAGACCTGTTGCAGCCCGAGTCTTATTCAATGGCATCTGCGAAAGAGGAGTGGTATCCTCCTTTGATACATAGGAAATTCCTGGATATTCAGAAAAAAGAGGACGCTGAAGAGGCACGAAAAGCCAGAGAAGACAAGCAGACATCTAATGACAGATCAGACTCCCGCCGTTCCAGAGGTTCTGGACTTGGTAGTACGACCGGGAGATCCGGCGGAAGATCCAGCGGAAGATCAGGTGGAAGATCCGGCGGAGGAATAGCAGGGGGAGGGGATATTTATGGAGGCGCCGGCGGAGGAGATACTTCACGCAGAAGAGGTCGTTCAGGGAGCAGTCGAACTGGTGGTGCACAATCATATGAGGGTGGAGGTCTGGGCGGTTCCTCCGGAAGACGAACAAGAGGAAGAAGCGGGGGCAGGGGTGACCAGATTGGTGGGCTTGGAGGAGCGGACGACTATATGATATCCGGATTTCCGGGAGATAGACTTGCCCGAAGGGGACCTTCCATGATCGACGTTTATGATGAATTTGACAAGATTCGGCTTAACGCCATAACTGTTTTAGAGAAAATGAAGGAGCCTCTGGTGTTCTGGGCCCATGATGATACTGTTGAGCCGAGAAAGCACTATCGATACAGAATCAGGTTGGGTGTTTTTAATCCTGTGGCTGGAACGAATCAGTTAAGTGAGCAGGACGAAGCGCGGAAAAACGAAGTTGTTTTATGGAGCGAGTTTTCCGATATTACGCAGCAGGTAGAGATTCCGGGAAGAATGTACTTTTTCGCAAAGCATATACGTGAGCCGGCAAATATTGTTACGGTTCAGGTGTCCAAATATGTCAATGGGTACTGGCACAGTGAAGATTTTAAGGTAAGCCAGGGAGAACTCATCGGAGCTGTTGTTGAGACCGAGATCGAGACAGATCGTCGAAGAAGATCTGATGTAGGATACGGTGGATACGGTGGATACGGTGGAGGGACGGATCCCCGAATGGGTGCTGGCAGGGGGATAACGGATCCCCGAATGAGTTCTTTTGGCCGGCCTGATGAAAAGTCTGTTGTGCCGGATTCGATTGATTATGGTACAGGAGCTGTTATGGTTGATGCTGTGGCGGTTAATGACTGGGCCGGTGATAAGAATCTTACTACCAGGCGTTATTACGATATGCTTTACAGTACCGATGGAACTGATATTGAACACATGCCTGTCAGAACGGCATACTGGGCTAAAAATTTACAGAGTTGGTATGGTAGGATCAGCACATTGGAAAACGTGACGAAGGAGCCTTTCAAGGCATTCAAAAGCGGACGCAGTGCGCGCCCCGGAGGACTTGGTGGTGATCAAATGGGGGGATACGAAGACATGTATAATTATGGTGGAGGGTATGATGACATGGGAGGCGGAGGACGTTATTAGTCGTCTTGTATTCCGATGCTTGTCTTTATAGTGGCTGTAAAGTTAAGTGGGTGTTGTTGAAGCGTTGATTTAAAATAAGAAAGACTGCTTGCGGTTAGTTTTTATCTCCAACTCATCAGGTGGGATTGAAGCAAAGTAATTTATTCGCAATTTGCGCAGGCATCCCATCGGATTGAGAGTGTATTTACATATCTTTTACAATTGCATTTGGTTTTAATTTAGGCTTCCCATATATTGCTTTTATTTGGTAAAATAACCTCGATGATTTTTTGAATTAGGAGGGTCTAAAATAAGCCCTTAATCATGTAAGCTAACATAATAGTGTGTGCCGAGGTTGGTACTCAGGTCTTTTCAGGAGGTAGTTTTATGCGACGAAATATAATTTTCATAACCATCTGTATTTTTCTTGTATGTGCATTTGATAAAACTTGCGGGGGAAATATTGTTACAAGCCCTTATGTAAAATGGGAGAACGGCCCATTACATAGTGCGGATTTTTTCCCTATTGCCGTATGGCTGCAAAACCCGGCCAAGGCATCAAGGTATCGCAGGGCCGGTTTTAATACCTTTGTGGGGCTCTGGAGGGGGCCGACGCAAAGCCAGCTTGCACAACTAAAAAGTGCCGGTATGAAAGTCATCTGCAGCCAAAACGAACTGGCTCTTAAAAATATAGATGACCCGACTATTATAGGCTGGATGCACGGGGACGAGCCGGACAATGCCCAATATCTGGGAAAGGGAAACGGGTACGGGCCGCCGATTAAGCCAAAAAAAATAATCGACGGCTACCATAAGATTCGCAGCGCTGACCCCACTCGGCCGGTGCTTCTGAATCTGAGTCAGGGTGTGGCCTGGGATGGTTGGTATGGCCGCGGTGTTCGCACAAACCATCCTGAGGATTATCTGCAATACGTTAAGGGCTGTGATATTGCCTCGTTCGATATCTATCCGGTCGTTCATTCAAAGCCACAGGTTGCTGGTAATCTGTGGTATGTTGCAAGAGGGGTTGAGCGGCTGAAGAAATGGACCGATGGGAAACAAGTAGTGTGGAACTGTATCGAATGTACTCAAATAAATAATAAGAAAACAAAAGCTACTCCCAGGCAAGTCAAATGTGAGGTGTGGATGTCACTGATTCACGGTTCGATGGGATTAATATATTTTGTCCACGAATGGCAGCCCAAATTCAATGAATCGGCGATTCTTAGCGACCCGAGAATGCTTTCGGCGATTACTGAGATAAATAAGCAGATTAATGCCCTTGCGCCGGTATTAAACAGTCCGACTATCGATGGTGATGTGACGGTATCATCGGATAATAAAGATGTTCCTGTAGCGGTTATGGCCAAAAAATACAAAGGCGCGAGGTATCTTTTTGCTGTGGGCATGAGGGATGGTAAGGCAAAGGCGACTTTTACCGCTGGGGCTCTGAAAGGCAGGCAGACCATAGAAGTGCTCGGAGAGAATCGAACGATTCTTTCAAAAGATGGTGTTTTCAGTGATATTTTCGAGGCCTGGGACGTTCATCTTTACCGAATAGAGGACAAAAATACGAATTGATTTTGTCCTGCGCGAAACGCTATAGTTTTAGAAAGGTTGCATTATGAAAAGGACCGCTGTGGTTTTGGCAGTATTCGTGTTCTGGGCATCAGCATTAGGAAGTCCCATAGATCAGAGTGTGGAATTTATCGAAAGCAAAAACAAAATCGATGTGACGGTGGGCCGGCGGCACTTTACAAGCTATGTTTATGGAAACGAGCATACCAAACCGATGCTGGTACCATTGCGAACTCCTTCGGGAATCGAAGTAACTCGAAGAAATCCGCTTGTGGAAATGAAAGGCGGCAGTGACGACCATCAGCATCATGTAGGTATTTTCTTTGCCGTCGATAAGGTCAATGGAACTAACTTTTGGAACAACATCGTTCCGTTGCCGCAAATAAAACATATCAAAACAACACAAGTAGCGGTTGATAACGGTAAAGCAAAACTTGCGACTGTAGTGCATTGGATAGATCAGGGCGGCAAGGTGTTGCTGGAAGAAAACAGGACTATGGTCTTTCTGGCAGGTGAAAATGAAGATGAATATGCCATTGATTTTAGTATCGACCTTACGGCCAGGCAAACCGAGGTGGCATTTGAAGATATCGAAGAGGGTGTATTTGCGATTCGAGTTGCTGACTGTTTGAGAGAGGGCGATTCAGAAGTGATACTAAAACCGGGACAGCCGCTGCCGAAGGAGTCGGTTTCCGGGACAGGCAGGTACTTCAGCTCAAACGGCGATGAAACAGCGAAAAATATATGGGGTAAGCGTGCGCGATGGGTCGCTCTACAGGGAATAAAAAAAGGGAAAGTAGTTGGTATAGCTATTCTTAATCACCCGGCAAGTATCAACTATCCCACTTATTGGCATGTGAGAAGCTATGGTTTGTTTTCCGCTAATCCCCTGGGACAGGGTGATTTTCAAAGACAAAGCAAGTATAAAAAGAATCCGGTGATACCGCTTCATCTTACGCTTAAAAAGGGGCAAAAGGCACATTTCAGGTTCCTCGTAATTGTTTACGAAGGGATCAGGACAAACGAGCAAATGGAAAAACGGTTCAGGGAATTTGTAAAATAATTTACCTAAATTAATAGGACACTAAAAGTTTTCTTTTTATGTATAGATTAATAAGGGAGATTGATAATGAACAATATAACGCGTAGGAATTTTGTAAAGAGTTCGTTGGTCTCTGGTGCCGCGTTAGCGGTGCCCTTTTCCAGGGCAAAGGGGGCAAACGATGATATTCGCGTGGCAGTCGCTGGTATTAACGGGCGGGGTCGAGGACTCATGGGCAATTTCCATAATACTCCCGGAGTGAGAGTAGTGGCTCTGTGTGATATCGATAGAAATGTCTTAGATCGCGAAGTTAAAAAATTCAAAGACCGCAATGAAAGGATTAAAGGATACAATGATTATCGGCAAATGCTCAAAGACAAGTCACTGGATGTAGTCTGTATTGCCACGCCGGACCATTGGCACGTTCCTTTGGCGGCGGCATCGGTTATTGCCGGCAAAGATGTATATGTTGAAAAACCCCTGAGCCACACGATATCCGAGGGGCGTTTGCTTGTTAATCTGGCACGAAAACATAAAAAGATTGTTCAGCATGGTACCCAGTCACGCAGTTATGAGAGTTTTAAGGATGCTGTCGAGTATATACAGTCCGGCAAACTTGGTAAAATTCGTATGGCCAAGGCTATCAACAGCCAGTTGCGAGGTCCTATTGGTCGAGTGCCCGATAGTGAGACACCGCCCGGTGTTAATTACGATATGTGGCTTGGCCCGGCGCCCAAACGTCCCTTCAACCAAAACCGATACCACTATAAATGGCACTGGTTCTGGGACTACGGAACAGGTGATATGGGCAATGACGGTGTACACCAAATCGACATCGCAAGATGGGGTCTGGGCGTGAAACTCCCCGATGCTGTCACCTGCAGTGGCGGGCAGTTGTTCTACGACGACGACCACCAGACGCCGGACACACAGGTTGCTACGTTTGAATATGATGATGTGTATTTGATGTACGAAATGCGGCTGTGGAGTCCATATTCCCTCGAAGGCCACGACAACGGCAACATTTTCTACGGCGACAACGGGACCGTATCTATTGGCAGAAAAGGCTGGCAGGTAACATTCAAGGACGGCAAAAAAGGGCCGGGCGGCCCGCGCAGCGGTGATACGCATACATTGAATTTCATCAAGGCTCTGCGCAGTCGCAAATTCACCGATTTGAACGCCGACGTCGAAGAAGGACATTACTCTGCGACGCTCTGCCACATGGCTAATATAGCGATGCGGACCGGCCGGAGATTAAAATTCGATGCCGCCAGCGAACGATTCATAGACGATGCCCAGGCAAATACATACCTGACAAAACAGTACCGCAGGGGTTACGAACTGCCGACTCTATGACCTGGAATAACTAAAATCGGCTCGCAAAATGCCCCTGAACGACCTTTAATAAATTGGGGAGTATTTACAGCTATATTTGCTGAATTAAAAGGTTGCAAGTTTCGACAATTGGCCTTATAGTCTTCAATCCCAATTATTTTTTTGAAAGGATTATTAGATGAAGTATGATGTAGCTGATTTGTCATTAGCGGCTGGTGGTAAAAAGCGTATTCTCTGGGCAGATAATGATATGCCGGTTCTGGCGGCGATACGCAAGCGGTTTGCAAAGAGTAAGCCATTGAAGGGTATGAATGTTTCGGCGTGTCTGCATGTAACTGCTGAAACGGCGAACCTGGCCAGAACACTCAAGGCTGGCGGGGCAAATGTTGCTCTTTGTGCCTCGAATCCGCTCAGTACGCAGGACGATGTGGCGGCCTCATTAGTGAAGGACTTCAAGATTGCGACTTTTTCAATATGCGGCGAAAATCGGGCCACATACTACAAACATATTTACTCTGCAATTGACCATAAGCCCGTTATTACGTTCGATGATGGTGCTGATTTGGTGAACGAATTACATACCAGCAGAAAAAAAGATGCTCCCAGGATTATTGCAAGTTTGGAAGAGACCACCACGGGAGTTATTCGTTTGCGTGCGATGGCAAACAAAGGGAAGTTGAATTTTCCGGTCATTGCTGTCAATGACGCCGCGACCAAACATTTGTTCGACAATCGTTACGGCACAGGGCAGTCAACAGTTGACGGTATTATTCGAGCGACAGATTTTCTGATGGCCGGTAAAAAGGTTGTAGTAGTAGGGTACGGCTGGTGCGGACGCGGCTTAGCTATGCGGGCAAGAGGTATGGGGGCAATCGTTATCGTTACGGAAGTTGACGCGATCAAGGCGCTTGAGGCGGCGATGGACGGATTCGAAGTTATGCCGATGGCAAAGGCGGCAAAAGTCGGCGAGCTGTTTGTAACCCTAACCGGTAATAAACATGTTTTACGGGCTGAGCATTTCCGTGTGATGAAGGACAGGGCCGTTGTTGCCAACAGCGGGCACTTTAATGTAGAGATAGATATACCGGCTCTGAAAAAGCTCAGCAAGAAAGTAATCCGGAATGTTCGCAACAATGTTGTCGATGAATATGTCCTGAGAAATAACAAGCGGATTTATCTTCTGGCCGAAGGGCGTTTAATTAACCTTGCCGCCGCTGAGGGGCATCCTGCAAGTGTGATGGATATGAGCTTTGCTACGCAGGCCCTGCAGGCTGAATATGTGGTAAAAAAACGTGGTAAGCTTTCTGTTACGGTCCACGATGTCCCAATGGAGATAGAGCAGCAAGTGAGCAAATTCAAACTGAAGTCAATGTTTATCAATATAGACAAACTTACAGCAGAGCAGATTGCTTACCTTGCCAGCAGCGGTGAAGGGACATAAACCCGGGCCCCGTCTCTCGTTGTTTATGGTTCGGATTTTTGACCATGGTCACGAGTTACGACGAAGTGAGGCTTATGGATAATAAAGAGACAGAGAAGGCACCGATAGCGGTCTCGAAGTCTTTCATGGCTGTTGGCCCAACACTGCACTACAGTCATAAGAATGTTCAGAGATGCTGGCTTCTTGCTGTTATAGCCTTCGGTATGACTTGTTTTTTCTTCTCGAAGATAGCAACCGGCTCGTTTTGGTCGTTCGATATTCAAACGGCGACAAGGCCGGCATTCTGGCATTTGGGCCAGACAGTCATAAGCGGAGTGAGCATTTTCGAATATCCCTGGCAGATCATTGTTTTAGGACTGCTAATGGGAATTATGTCAATCGTTCCTCTCTTGATATCCCAGCTTATGAGCTTTGGCTTCAGCTTTATTTTGATATTGGCGGTGTTTTTCCTGGCAAATTTGCCGGGCTTTGCAATTTGCCTGTTAATTAGTTGTATTGCAGTGGCGTGTCGGCCTTTTCGCTTCCGTTCTCGTTTTGTCGCGATTGCATTATGCACAGCGCCACAGCTTATTTACTGGGCATACTTCGGCGGTGTCAGGGGGGTGGAACCTATTAAATGGGGTTTTTCTTTCGCGCCGTGGATTTTTGCCTGGATTGATGCCTTAACGATAGCAGGATTTGTTCTCGGCATAGGCCACTTTACGCGTTATCGTCCGGGCCTTGTCTGGATATTCACAACCATTACACTTGTCTTGGCTGTTGTTGTCTTTGAGGTAACAATCGGCTTCGATGAATTAGACTATCAGCTTTATGTGGCCAAGAACAAGCCGGAGCTGGTCAGTGAATTTCACGGCCAAAGTATCACGGAAACTCTGGACAAAACGACGAAAGATCCTCTTATCAAAAAATACCTCGAAGGTTTTTTCTATCCTGCTGACCCGATAGCGCTGCGTGCGGAACTTAAAAGAGAAATCCAGATTAAATTAAGCTATGACACCTGGCCAAGCTGGCTTACGGTACCTCAAGAGCTGCAGTACCAGGCGAAAAGACAATGGCTGTTTGGGCAGTATGATTTGTTTATCAATAAACGTTCCAACAGCAATCGGATGCCGATAGCGCTGTACTGCAAAGCGCTTTTAAGCGAATACGGCCCGAATATCAATGTACTTGGCCAAAAAGAAACTTTGCATTTTTACAGCGATTATCCATACGAAAGGTCACGTGAGATATGGTATCGGCTCTACAGCGAATTCGGCAAAAGTCCCGAATCAATAGAAGCTCGATGGCGGATTGCAAAACATTGGGCCGGTCAGGGTAAATTTGAACAGGCAAACAAACTTCTCCTCCAGGCGGAAACCATGTTGGCAGTGGAACGGTCGAAACTGCTCGAAAAAGAACAGCCGTCGGATGAGTCGTTGTTCGGCCTGTTTCGTCTTCCCGCCGACTCTGTTATGACATTGCCGAAGTTTGACGAACTGCAAAGAAAAATAGATCAATTGAAGATGCTGATTGGCCCTGAGAATAGAACAGATGAGGATGGGGCGATTGGATGCCTGGCGGAGTTTGTTATGCTGAATTCATACGCATCCGACTACTCTCAGCGCCTCGACAGATTGCTGGAACAGATGGAGGATAAAGACCGGCTGCGTGACAACATCCTCTTAGCGCAGGCAAAACTACTCCCCGACGAGCAGCTTCGGGCGGAGAAATTAAGCCAGTTGCATAAGGAATTTGAAACAACCGATGGTGGAATGCTGGCATTGTATGAATTAGGGCTTTTGAAGATTGGTCTGTATCAGGGAGAGTCTAACTCACAACAGAAAACAAAGTATTTAGCGGATGCCAGAGCTACTCTGGAGAGCTTCATCAAATTGTATCCGTCCGGCTTCTGTGCCGAACAAGTCAAAAAGAATCTGGACAGCCTGCCGAGTAATTAATGTTTGTTAGGTGCTCTTAGGTGCTATTTTCGATTATTGACCATCGAACGCCGATTAACTGCTGTTTCGGGTGATTTGAGTTGACTTTTCCGTAGATTTTGTTAGTATAAAGTTTGGCTGGAGGCATCTTCTTTGCGCTTTTAGGGCCTTTTTACTGACATGTATTGATTGAGGGCTTTTGACGGTGTCAAAGGGTGATTCTAATTTGTCGTTACTGGTGATTTTAGTCGGCGGCTTGGCAGGTGAGTTTGTCCGGCAGACAATGAATTTACTTGAACGCCTCGGTGTTGAGTTTGTCCTTTGCGATAATGTCTATTCGGCTGTAGGTGATTTGGCAAAAAGAGAAAGCCGGAACGTTCTGATTATCGGCCGAATCGGACTATTAAGCAAAGAACAAGGGCGATTGTT
>CBDURK010000021.1:0-15349 GCA_965369645.1 uncultured bacterium
AGTATTGAAAGTTTAGCCACACAAGTAACGGTTGATATCACTGGTATGGTTTGACCGTAACTGAATCTTTTATAACAAACTCCAAAACGGAGTAAAGGGCCGGCATATTTAATTGCCGGCCCTTTGTTATTTATACACTCTATACAGGATAAGTCTCTATACCTTAGCAGAAGAAACTCTCAGTAATTATTTGTCGGTGAGACGGCAATCCAACTTCTGCTTTTCCGGAGAATCACCATGAGACATATTCAAAGTGAATCAGGCTCTGCAAACCAGCTCTATTCAGCTTGTAGCTTAGCTTCTTCCATGAGGACTTCATAAGCATATCCGGACCCAAAATCTTTATTCAAGACGATAAGTCCTTCAAATGTTACAATATCACCAACGCTGACTTCTTCCTGGGTTGTGATCGTTAAATCGAAGTTCCCTGAGCCGCTTGTACCATCTTGAAGATGGACCCAATTCTTCCCCATGATCGCTCGATTGACTTTTGTGACCTGCCCCTTTATCAGAACAGTTTTATTGGCATAAGAATCTCTGTTGGAAAACAGCTCGCCAATTGATATCCCACCCTCAACTGCTTCGATTGAAATCTCCTTCTTGCCTAAAGTAGGTTTCATTCGATGAGGATTTTCTTCAGACTGTTTACCCCCAGAGAGCGACTGTTCATTGTCAGAAATCTTACTGACAAAATAGATCGTCTCAAATGTTCTCTGCAAATCCTTGCTTTCAAAGTTTTTCATCGCAAGGCCGTTTGCAAAGGAAATCGTTTCCCCTGCTTCTACTTCTCTTTTAGTAATGGCAATCCAGAAAACACTATCATTTTCTTTCACGCTTAAATACGTATAGCCTGTGGCCTGAATGACCTCCTGAACCACTACCGTGTGGACATTGGTATCGGCATTGGCCTGCTGTGGCGGTTGGACATGCTGTCCTTGCGGTTCTTCCTCTTTTGCTCGACAAGAACTCAACAAGAGAACCGTCAAAACCGATATTGCTGTTAACGTAAGCTTCATATTGTATCCTTCGAAATATTTCTAATCGTATTCTTTAAGCACCTTACTAATCCTAATGTATAACTATCATTACGTCAATAAGGACCCATGAGATTTTGCCCATAATGGCAAATATGTTATCCATATATTGTATGACAGTATTGAAAGTTTAGCCACTCAAGTAACGGCAGATATGGCTCTCTATACTGTGGGCCTGCACTATTATTTACGCGTTAACAAACAACTTAATAGGTTTCGGGTCCATGCGTCTTGTTGTGACATTCCAAATAACATCGCCCGTGATATATACCCGTGTCCTGAAACTCCAGGCGGCCCGTTGCAGTGTGTGTCCGCACAATAGAAGTGTCGAAATTTATCAGATGTGAATTATTTGTGCTTGTTCCCTGTACCGCACTTATTCCGTGAGGGTCATGACACGCCGAGCACGTAATTTGTTTATCCAGATGCTCCTTATGTTTCGGGAAGCTTTCGTTATTAAGAATACTGTTTCGACTATGGCATTTATAGCAAAGCTGATACGAAAATTCACTTTCAGAAGTATAGTCGGCCGTGTCATAATTGCCGGCAAGCAGCGGCGGATAATCCGAACCGTGAGGGCCTTTGGCGCCCGTATCGTCGCTTGAGTTATGGCAGTCGGTACAATATATCATGCTGACGACAGTCATAGGCAGCTTGAGGCTCGGAACATTTGTATTTAAGCCCGGCGATATAACCGGATGAAAAGAAGGCCCCGAAGGATCAAACTCCAGCCTTGTATTCGTCTGAGTTATATTTCGGGTAATTCGAGATTCGACACGACCGGGATTGTCTGCGTGACACTTAAAGCAGACCTCATATTCGTACTGGACCCATTGTGTCGTACCTCCGGAGGCCGTTACACCGGAAATCCCCCGCATTACACCCGGTACGACCGGGGCCTGTGCAAATGTTTTTTTGGCAGCGTGCGGGTTGTGGCAATCAACACATTCAACATGCTTTGCCGCTGCCATCGGTGATTCCTCCTGATCGTGAATGCCGTTATATCGACTGACATCATGCCTGGAAAATTTGGTAAGCTGGGCCCTCAGATTGGTTTTTGCCACAGAACCATCATGACAATTCAGGCAGTTTTCTTCCGACCTGGCAAAATGGAGCAGCCGTTCGTGCCCTCCAACGGAATGAGGTTGGTGACAACATAAACACCCGTTTTCCTCAACTGTGGTATATTCACTGCCTTGCAGATATGAATCATTTGCAACTGTTGCCAAAGCAGTTGAACTCTCATGAGCCGAAAGCACCCATCCGGATAAATCATGGCAGGACACGCACATTCTTGAGCGGTTATTCGGCATAACCAGAAAGTTGCCGTATTGGTTATCATGAGGCTCATGGCAAGTGGTGCATTGTACCTCACTCAATCCATCGAGCTTCAACTGTTCGGGCAAAGTCGAAGGCGGGCGTATCTGTACATCTTCGGCCGACAGTGCAGCAGAGTAAACAAAACTGATTGGGTGGTCGTCCGACAAATCGGTTCCGAGATTTGCACCGCCGGGATTAATATAAGTGCCGCCGGAAAAGTCGCTGTTTATGGATTCGCCCAATGCCACTGTGCTGTCATGGCAACTCAGACATAGCTTGCTGGAACCGGTTGGCTGGCCCACATTGGCCTCCAACGAAGAGCTTTGGTAAATTTTATAAACAGCCGTGGAAAGTTTATGGCTCCAGAGCGGGGTACCTGTAAGGGCTCCGTGCGGAGTATGACAGAAACTACAGGAAGTTTTCCCACCGGCCACTGCGGTCAAGTCGTGCGGTGAGCCATCAATCTGATTTTGAGCTATTACCGCTGACCGGCTTACAGCAACGAGTACGAGAAGCTTTATTAATTCAGTCAATCTGATTTTCATTTTTCGAGTTACTCCGTCAATTCGAATATCTGGATTCTTTTATTGAATGTGTCGGCAACATAAATTCTATTTCGTCTATCCACAAAGATACCGGCCGGCAGCCAGAACTGGCCGGCTTGTTTTCCTTCCTGCCCGAAAGCCATAAGTATCCGGCCCTGCTGGTCGAATATCTGCACGTTTTCAAACTGACGGTCAGTAACATATATGTTGCCATAGCCATCGGTTGCAATACCGCAAGGATGAGCAAAATTGCCGGGGTGGTCGCCGTGTTCGCCAAACATATTCAAAAACTCCCCCTGGCTCGAAAAAACCTGTACACGATAGTTCAGCGTATCACTGACATACAGTTTACCGCTTTTATCTACCCAAAGATGGGTGGGAAAATTAAACCGCCCGGGTTCTATCCCGCGGGAACCGATCGTCCTGATATAATCACCGCTCTTATTAAAGACATTAACGACATGGCCACCAGTGTCCGAGACATACAGCTCGTCCTGCTCGGCATAATATGCGATACCGCTTGGCCTGACGAACCGTTCCGAACCAAACCTGCCGCGGAACTTCCCTTTTCCGTCAAATACACAAACCTCTCGAAGCGCGCTATCGACAACATAAATCCAATCATCAACTATAGTCAAACCGACGGGCTTCGACAGTTTTTTGCCGTCAGGTATATCCGCAAATTGTCTATAAGCCCGTGTATTCAGATCGAAGGTATGTACTACACCACCTGTAGTATCAGCTACGAATAACCTATCGTGACGGTCAACAGTAATGGCATAAGGGGCAACAAGGACACCTATTTTCTCTTTGCCGAAAAACAGCTCGCCCAAACCCTGTGTCCATGTGACTTGTTTTTCCAGGTCAGCCTCGGTCGATAATGTTCCAATGTATCTTATGCGCGGCTTTTCCGGCGGCAGTGGCCAGACAAGCAGTTCATCAGGCGATGAGAGTAACTGTTCTTGATTACCCGCACATCCGACGCCAAATAACATCAGGACAAGCACCAAAAGGGGTAATTTTGCAAAGATGATGTATTTTTCGAACATTTTATATTTTGCAACCATATTGTACATTCCCTTGCACTTATCAGAAGGAGCGTTTGAGCCGAAAATACAAGAAGTCACCATCGATTGTATCATTTCTACGATCGAGCGAGTTTATCTCGACACCGGCGGTAAGGCTCAACTGGCGGAAGTTATATTGAACTTCAGAGCTGAACTGAAAGCCTCTGGTTGAGCCGAACCTCGTATCATCCTCATCACGATAATCGGCGCGGGTGGAAATACTATATTCGTCGGTTAACCTGCTGAATATCTCCGCGCCACTCTTGAAAAGCTCAACATCACGATTATCAGGTTCATCGAAATCCAGCCAGTGATTTGAGACCCGCAGACTCGCTCTGGTATCTTTGTTTACAGGCCAGCTATATCTGCCATGAAGCATCTTGCTCGTCGAAGGAATCTGAGTAGAGTCTTCATCGCTGTACTCTGCCTGCAAAAAGAGACCTTTGTTAATATAATCGGCGCCTACAGTATTGACAGTGAACTCATCCGGCGAAATTTCCGTGAGCGACGAGCTGACATCTTCATCCTGCCGCCGATGAGCATAGTATAAAGAAAGACCGTTGCTGAAGCGTTCCTTGATAGTGAAATTTTGACGGGTCGTGTCCTCTTCTCTTTCGGGCTCGATGAAAAAATTATAATCTACATAAATCTCCTGGCCATTACTGACATTTGGAGGGATACCTCCCAAAGTGGTCATATTTAGCTGTATCCGCCCGTTTATTTCCGTAACAGTGTAATCATCAGGCTCGGTATATGTGTTCGCCCCGGTGTTGTCCGTTACCACTATGCTTGACGTATCTATGTTTACCCTGTCGAGGGTTATCGGTAACGGGTCGGTAAAAATATGCGATTCATCTATCACAATCCCTGTGCCGGCGCCGCCTGATTGTTTGCTTTTGGTAAGACTTGCCGTATAAGTACTGAACAATGTGCCCCACGGATTGTTCTTCCAGTAATTAACCGCGACTGAACCGCCATTTTGTTTAATGTCCCCCTGAGTATCAAGGTCGGTCTTTGAAGTAAAGATGTTGGCTGTTGTGACCATGTTGTCATACATCTTATGCTCAAAGCCGACTCGGCCGCGAGTTTCCTGGTTCTTGAATGTATCTCGTTTTAACTCCGAAAATCTGAAGTCATAATGACTCTGGAAACGCTGGGAGTGCTGGAGTCTTAATCGTTCTTCCCACTGCCAGTTCTTGTAATCGAACGAACCGGACTGATCGGTAAAGTTAAAAAGCGAATCAAGCCTGTTTTCCTCGTCACCGCCAAAGCTCAAATCGTGCAATAAAGAGTATCTGTCCGTGTCCGTATTTTGTGATACACCCAGGCTTCGCTGTGAGACCTCGGTCCTGTCAAAATCAAAACTCATATGCGATGATTCACTAAACTCATGATTAAGAGAATATCTGAACCGCTCATCATCCCTTTCGAAAAAGTCCGCCGCTAATGAAGTCAGCTCGTCCTGATCGGTTTTGCTGGTATTGTATTGGAATGTCATAGGCGAGGTCTTGGACCGCAGCAATAGAGATACGCCTTCGGTTTGTCTTTCAGTCCTCAAAGAGCCCAGAAACTGGCGGGCTATCAAATCCTCCGACTTACTCGCATGAAAGGTCGTCGGATATGATTTCGACCGCAACAATTGACCGAATATGTTGTAATCATTAAGTGATTCACTGTCCTTCTCAGACACATCATCCGAGTCGATGTTTTGCCGGGCAAGCCCGAAGCCTACAGCGGCGGTATAGAAGAAAAAATCTGGATGATATATATCACCCTCGGTTTTCAACCTTATTCTTTCTTCAATCACTTTTGTTTTGCTTTTGCGTTTGTTTCCACTGGTACCCTGCTCATCCGTACGCCTCTCAGCCACCAGCTCCACCTCACCATGTATTCTATCATGTCTTAAAAGAGGCCGTTGTTTACCGCGAACATTGACATTGCAGCCTGCAATAGAAAGTATGCTTATACCACAAAACACAAGAGCCAGGAGGACGCTTTGATTGCGCTCCGTCTTAACCGCCCTGTTCCCTGTTTTATCGTATCCTTGATTCAGCAATTCCGTTTAGCTTCCTCAGCAGCACTCAGCTCACGCTGCCTTCTTTTTTGTCTAATAATTTTGATCTTGTTTTGATTTAACTGCCTAAAATATATTGCCTCGGCTATCGCTCCTGAACAGGAGGTTTGAGGCTTAAAGTATTATCTATATTCGTCAAACAGCCTTTTATTGTTATTATCATCGGCTCCGGAACTAAGCCACTTTTCAAAACTTTAACCAAACCTTCTCTGGCTTTTCCAAATTGACCGGCATGGTAAAACGCCATACTGCGGTAATAAAGCTCAGCAACATCTCTTTTCAGGTTACTTATGGTCAAATTTTTATCAATATTTACCAGGTCGTCTTTTATCGTTTTTGCAATAGCTGGTGGAATTGAGTCATTCTCCAAAACTTCAGTCAAACCTTCCCTGGCCTTTTCCAATTGACCGGCATAGTAATATGCCAGGCTGAGGTAATAAAGCTCCACAATTTCTCTTTTATCCTTATTAAGTTGACTGCTGCTTATCTCAAGCCCTGTTATCGGTCCTTCAGGCCCTACCTTAGCGGCGGCTTTTCGTTCTTTGATCCTTTCGGTATATCCTTCGGTGCCAGTCGCGGCAAAATCCATTAGATTGAGCACTTGCACAATTTTTATCCATTCGTCATTGGTAAAACTATTGCTTTCCTTAAATTTTTCTAAATAGGCCCGTGCTTCTTTGATTTGGCCTTTTTCAATTAATTTACTGACCGTCCAAAAAACCTGAAACATGCTATTGCTTTCGAGTTCAGTTGGGTGCCTATTTTCTGTGGGCCCATGCAATTCTTCTTCCGGCTTTTTCGACCCAATTAGGATATGGCTTTGCACGGCCTCGCCGACAGATTCGGTTCCTTCAACTGCGTTATCTCCCAGCGCCGACGTTTCATTCAAAAGATATTTTATCGAACTGGTGTGAGCATTATGGCAGTCGGTGCAGGCAAATTGTTGTTTTACCAAATGAGCTGGAATTAAACTCACCGTATCTATATTATGACATAGATAGCAAAGCTGGGGTTCCGGCTCTACAAGCAAATGTTCAGTCCGGCTCTTATGTGGATTGTGACAAAACAGGCATCGGCCAACGGCCACCGGCCCATGAACATACGATGCCGATGTCGTATAGTCGGGATGACATTCATAGCACAACTCCGGTACCGGCTTAATCAGATAAGTTTTAGACGAAAACACTCTTTGCCTGCTCTCGTCATGACAGAGGGTACAGTCTTTTCTCGGCTCATGTACATACCAGAGCTGTTTCGGACGCCTCTGCGATAGTCTCTGAGAATCGTAATCGCCGGGCTCTTCTGAAAGTTGCCCCTGACCCAAAGGCGGAACGCCCTCGAAGAAGAATGTCAGAACATCATGGTGCTCAACCTCGTCACAGCTTACTACAAATATCCCCAAAAAAACGAGCAGCATTAAACCGATTAATACTGTTCTGCTTCGAAACAATACGACGTAATAATCTTTCAATCCATGCATAACTACGAGAACCAGCAGCTAAAATACTTTCTACTGCCAACTGGTTTACAGCCTCGGCTTTATTTATCTTCCCGGGCTCTACCTTCATCAAATCCGCACACGTTATCTTTTATTCAAACTATTGTCGATAGCCGCCAGGTATTGCTCTATTGTTTTGGCCATCGCCGGCGGGATTAAGCCGCTCTTTAACACTTTAACCAAACCTTCCCTGGCTTTTTCAAGCTGGCCGGCATTGTAAAAGGCCATACTGTTGTAATAAAATTCAGCGACTTCCCGTTTCTTTTTGCCGTCTTCTAACAAATTACCAATCTCGGCCAGGTCGTCTTGTATCGTTTTAGTCATCGCCGGCGGGGTTAAGCCGCTCTTTAATACTTTAACCAAACCTTCCCTGGCTTTATTGAGCCGGCCTGCACGGTAAAGTGTCATGCTGCTGTAATAAAGCTCAGCGATTTTTTTCTGCTGCTCATGTTGAAGGTCTTTATTACGGGGCTCAGCTTTCGCAAGAGTTGCCGGCCTGCTCATCTGTTGTTCTGATTTGTTTCCCGAATCATTTTTCAGAACGAACTGTCTTTGTCTGTCTGATGTCCCCTGCCTCACAGGAAAGCTGCCAAAACCGTAAACGCTGATTTTGTTCGGGCCGTATTGATTTGAAACCAGAACCAAAAACTCTATTTCCGCGCCTGGAACAGCATACTTTCGGAACAACTCTACGTTATCGTAATCCAGGACAATCTTTGCCGGCAAATTCATCATTCCCGGCTCATTGCCGGACAGACCAAAAAACAACAGTAGCTGGGCCTGTTGATTATATATCTTGGCCACCTCCGTTGAAGCGTCAACTATCCATATCCTGTTTTCCCGGTCAATCGCTATTCCTTTCGGCCTGACAAACTCGTCTATATTGTCGCCCATCCTGCCGATGGTTTTTATAAATTTCCCCGATTGGTTAAACAGGGTTATTCGTCCCGCCGCTTTATCAGTGACATAGACATTGTTTTGCTGGTCGAGAGCCAAATCACTAATGAGCGAAAATTCACCGGCAGGCAATTCTCCGATAGAATTCATCCTGTCCGTTTTGCTTTCTATTCCTATACGAGCAATCTCCCTGCCGGTAGTCTTGTCTAAAACAAAAACTCGGTTACTCCCAAAGTCCGTAACATAACATCGAGAGCCACGGACAACTACATCTATGGGATTAATCTTCGATTCCTTACCCAACATGTCACTCAGATTATTATTCTGATCAAAAACAAATATCACTCCTACTGTCGGGTCCGCTACATATTTGATGTCATCGTCATCTATGTATATATTCACAGGATTTATCAACCGCTGGTCTTTTGTCAAATAACCAAACGTTCCATTCTCAAGGTCGAGCATCTCGACCATTCTTTTGCCCACGTCACACACATACAATTTGCCTCTGGAAATCGCCACCCCGTAAGGTTTCGATATACGGTCCATTGTTTCGGGTTCGCCGAGAACAAATTTCTCGAATGCACTGGCTTGAACGGCTCCAAGATCATCAGGCCCCGAATAAGACTTGAGGAACTGCAAACGCGGAGTTTCAGGGGGATTTGGAAAGAACACCGGTTTTGATATCTGCGGTTCGTCCCGAACAGACGGGCACCCTGAAAAGATGCCCACAATCAAAAACAGGCTAACAAGTGATAAGCTCTTTAATAATACTGATTTATACTTTTTCACGAGTATTATTTCGGCAATTTCGGCGATAGCGCATAAAAATTAAAAAGATACATATTTTCTTAACCGCCCAGGAAATGCTATAAACGCGAATGTCTCATTGCTGAGAATTGTCAGAATCAACCTTTATCGAACTGAAAAAAACTTCTTTCACTGTCCTGATTGTTTTTCGGTGCATCCCATAAAACGCAGGATATTAGTTTGTATAGCTTTTCGTTGCTCTGCACTAATAGCCGCTTATTTTATGTGACACATACGACACAACTCTGGCCCATGCTGGATGCCGTAATCGTAGCCCCGCAACAGACTCTCTCCGACGCCGGATGTGTGGACATCATGACAACTGCTGCACTGCACCTTGCTTTCCGGATCCAGCAGGTCTTCGAGGATAGTTGCTCCAATTGAACTGGCCTCGGATGGGTCTTTCAAAGCGCCATCCAGGGTAGCTAATGCTGAATCATATATAAACGAAATAGGATGAGAACTTGCCAAATCACTGGCCCCAAACGTAAATTCCGGATTCATCCACGAAAAATCAGGATTAGCGCCATCGTGACAACCGAGGCATAGTTTTGAATCGCCGCTGGGCTGACCATCAATAGCCCCCTGAAATGAATCGCTGGAGTACATGGTTGTAAACGTAACAGTTGTCTCAAGGCCGTTCCACAAAGGTACGCCCGGCAATGCCTCGGCATTGTGCGGCGTATGGCATCCATCGCAGCTAAACAGGTCTGAGTGTGCCAAAGCCAATACTACTGTAGGCGTTAATATCCCAACCAAAAGAGCCAGAATACCAACTTTCGTAAAATTCATCTTCATAAACATCTTTTCAACCCCGTTCTTAACTCCAATCTTCCAAATGCTTTTCGTGAATAAGACCTATACAACCCATACTTTGAACTCAGCGGTTCGAAGCCAGGTAATATTTTTTCGTAAAGGTGCCTCCAATAATCATCACACTACCTGCACTATTATAAGCAATTTCAGCACCTTAGTCAAGCTGTTTGGGCTCTCGCAACAAGATATTTCTTGAATTTCCTGCCGTTAAAAAGGTTACGGATTTAATAATCTTTATATGTTTCATAGTATATCATTATACAGCTTTCTTGTTTCTCATTTTTGGGAATAAAAAATCATTGTTTTTAATATTGATATACGGCTTTAGCCCTTTTAAACCTCACCCGCAAATCCCCATGAGGGCTTTATTACCGGATTTCGTCTGGAGGTCACGATTAGTATGAGGTTTGCTTTTCCATACGGCCTTTACATCGTTCTTAACCTTTTACAGAATTCTCACCCAGTCAAGAATTCACGCACGTGCCGGAAGCTGGAGCCTGTACAGACTTGCGGCAACCGAAGCGTAATTTTCCCAATGCCTCTGTGCCTCAAAAAAGATGTCGAATTACAGTTTTTCTGTTTATAACGAGTTAAGTCTTGTTGTTATTGTTATGGAAAGTTCGGTGCAAAAGATTTCCGAGAATAATAATAACAATCAACAGCGCAACAATAACCATTGGGGCGTACGTGCTATAGGATGCCACCCGGTCATGAAGCCGGCGCAGGAAAAAGGCCCAGCCAAAAATAGCCACTGAAGTGCCTGCCAGTACGACAGGAATATTAAGCCGGGCTTTCAGGCCCAGCAGAAATCCGATTATACAGCCAACGACTGGACCGGTCATCCAGAAAGGTAGCCATACGAAAACAAACAGACCGATGATACCATACCTTTGAACCTTGTCCTTGTGTATTTCGGCGGACCTGTGGAGACGGTCTAACATGTTCCTGAGCCATTTAATTACCAATAGATGCCGCCAGCTAAACACAAAAAGGGGATAGAAAATAAGCACCAAAATCGTTTCAATTATGATACAGACCGTTATTACCATAGCATGTCCGAGTTCCAGGGAGTATCCCAGGGCCATGGCGGCTGCTCGACCGAACATGATATCTGAAGCTGTCATTCCAATCAGAATCTGGGATTCCTCCGGAGAATAAATCAACATAATCCCAAGCCATAAAGTATATATAAACGCCAGTGCGACTCCGACTAATAAAATTCGACCCTCCGGGCTGCTCAGAAGAGTTTCTTTGAAGTGATTCTTCTGTTTTGAGTCCGTCTCGTTCGTTTGTTGTTCAGTTTTTTCTTCCATATTCAATCAAATAGGAAGTGACAATTATGACCCGTACTTGACATTGTTTCATGCCGGGAAAGTTATTGTCGATTTTCTTTCATGTCTGCTACTTTAGCCACCTATCCAGGTCTGGATTGAGCAATTCACGAATTTCGGGCTGGTCCAGGTTTTCCCTTATGACTAAGATAGAACCCGTATCAATTCGTCCGGGCACTTTTTCACCCCGCAGGTGACGGACCATGGTTTTTACACCGAGATAACCTATACTGAATGGTTTTTGCACCACAAAGCCGCTCAAATGTCCCGCTTGCAGAGCGGCAATCATTTTCTCAGAACTGTCAAAGCCAATGAATTTAATCTTCCCGGCATAACCGGAATCCTGTAACGCACGCAAAATACCCAACGTTGTCGGCTCAGTCGCACAAAAAATACCATCGAATTCAAGGTTTCCGTCGGCTCCGGCAAATCGAGAGAACAAATTCTCCGCCGCCTTCAAAGCACTTTCCGTGCTCACTCCGGCATATTGGTTCGAGCTTACAATCTCGATACCCTCCCATGCCCCGATTCCATCAAGAAAACCATCCTCTCGTTTGGTTGTACTGTCCGAGCCTTCAGAGTATCTCAAGACCACAACCTTACCTTTCCCATCGAGCAGTTTGGCCATATATTCCCCGGCAATCTTCCCGGCCTCGAAGTTGTCCGTAGCGACATAACTAATGTAATTGTCCCCCTGCAGGCCTGAATCAAATATGACAACCGGTATGTCACTTCGCATCGCCGTCTCAACAGGACGGCGTAACGCGACATCATCAAGCGGAGCCAAAACAATACCATCAACCTCTCTGATAATGATGTTTTCTACTACAGAAATCTGAGCATCACGGTCATCTTCCTTCAGGGAACCTTTCCAGAGTATTTCAACATCCAGCTCCTCGCCCGCCATTTCCGCTCCCGCATGGACCGTCTTCCAAAATTCGTGAATTGTGCCTTTGGGAATGACTGCAACCATCAAACGCCCCCCTTCGTTAGGGACATCCTTTTTGCTGCATCCTGTCAGACAAAGAACAAAAGCAGAAGATAGAAGAAGAATTATTGTTTTTCTTATCATGCCATATTCCATGTATGCACGATATTCTACTTTTCTTCCCGCTGTTTGTCCAATATTTGACAGACTTTCTCCCTTCTCTGTTCATTTTACAGATTTAGAGCTTATCCAAATAATCCGCTGAATCTCTTATCAGTGAACAGAAAAAAGGCAATAATCCAGTTTATGTCCTGTTACTGATAGGGCTGTTTGTGAACCCAGCCATATTTCTCGAACATCCCGAACTCCTTTCCTCGGTCCTCACCTTTAGGGCCCAGGGCTGAACGTACTTCCTGAACGTGCGCATCTACGAAAACAGCATTGATAGTGCCGCTATTCAGGTCTGCGCTCGATGCACTGTGGAAAGTACCGAACCAGTCACGGCCATCAGGACACAGGGCGTTGTCGTTGAGCACATTGGAGTTGCCCGGCCTGCCCCACATATTCTCCTCAGCGAAGAAAAACACCTCAGCCTTGCTTCTTGAAATCTCCGAACGCTTATGAATACCGCCGCGTCCATTGGAGTCAGTTCGAGAAGAGCCGCCCGGGTCTCCTGACTTAGAGCCTAACCAGGAGTTCATGCTGTAACTGTACTGAGGAATAACCGGTATGGAAGGATCATGGCTGGGATGCCTTGTACCTTCGGACTTGGCGATGACTTTGAATGATGGGCAAAGATTGATTTTCTTCGCTTTCAGATAAGGCCAAAGCGGGCCGTCAGGCGGATATCTCGGGTCGTGCCATCGACAGTAACGCTCGTACCCGCCTACAGGATTCTCGTTCCTAACGAGCGAGGTCCATGAATAAGGATAGCGGTCGTCATGGTCGTCCAAATACATGTGTTGTACTATACCGTATTGTTTTAAGTTGGCCCGGCAAACCATCTCCCTTGCCTGCTCCTTCACCCGCTGCAAAGCCGGCATTAATATCGCCATCAATACCGCGATTATGGCGATAACCACCAACAGTTCTATTAAGGTAAATCCCTTTCGTCTGTCCATAATGTCACCCCTTAAAAAAATTAAACATCTGTTTTTCCACTTACATCTTAACTGTTCCGTTTATACCAAATCAACCGTTAGTCCGTCAAGGACTATCTCAATCTCACATTTGAATGATTTTTAAAAGATTTTGCTCAAAAGCGGTAAAAACAAGGGGATATACTTAAACTGTGCAGTGTGCCGGGAAATTCTCACAAATTTCGGGAGAAATCAAGTACAGGGGAGAGTCAGAATGTTCATCCGACTCCCCCAAATAAGTATTAGTTTTGTTCGATGTCTTCAGATATTCCTATTTTTGCTCCTCGAGTATGCCCATACCGCTTCGGTCGGGATAAGGCGGCCGTTTAGCAGGCACGTATGGATTTTTCTCAATCTCATCAAGCATATGCTCAATAGCGGCGTCGAGCTGTGGATCGCTTCCATCGGCCATCAAAGCCGGGTCATCGATAACCTCGATATCCGGATCCACTCCATGTCCTTCCATAGTAAGCGTTCCATCTGTTTCATAGAAAGTGATAAAGGGCACCGTTAATCGAGCGCCGTCAATAAGAGATGGATTCCTGGAAATACCAATCACACCGCCCCAGGTTCGCATGCCAATGAGTTTTCCAAGCCCGGCTTTGCGGAACAGGTACGGAAAGATATCCCCGCCTGAGCCGGCCTCACCATTAATCATCATGCACTTGGGGCCCTGGTGGCTCAGAGTCGGTACTCGCCAGTCGTTTTCATAACGCTCAAATATATGAAGATAAATCGGACGATTCAGCAGCTCAATAAACCGGTCCGCAATATTACCGCCCCCGTTCCAGCGCTCATCGATAATGAGCGCTTCCCTATTCATCTGGCCGTAGAACTGACGGAAGAGTTCGCGCTGTCCCCGGCCCCCGGTATCCGGAACGTGTATATATCCAACCTTGCCGTCGGATTCTTTTTCCACATACCGGCGGTTACTCTCGATCCAATGCCGATACCGCAAGCCGCTTTCCGAACCAAGCAGCTTGACTACTACATTAGTTGCCTCATCAGGATCAGCCTCAGCCCCGACACTCAGAGTGACAGTCGCACCTGAAAGACCCTCGAAAGCCGCCCATGGCGCCTTGGATGTATCAACCGGAACGCCATTCACCTTGAACAGATAGTTACATTGCTCCCGCTCCTCCTTATCCAACATGCTCAGAGCAGAACGAGCATCAGTGTCCCATGTACCACCCTCATACACTTTGGCAATACGGTAGTATCCCTGATCCAACTCGAAGTCCACACCGAGATAACCGATTGACTGACTTGGGCCACGGTCAACATCGCCCCCGCCGTAATAGGTATGCCCGGCGTTGACCTCACTAATCATCTCCGCAATAACATACCCGACATCACGACGTGACACGCAGTCATCCAGCATCGCCTCGTATTGTCTGCGCACCGCGGGCCAGTCAACATTATGCATATGGGGGTCATAGAAATAGTCACGCATAAATCGCCAAGCGTCAACAAATACCTGCCGCCACTCCTGCCGAGGCTCAATCACAACTTTCATCGGGCTGGTAACAACCGCGTTCTCGATCTTTTGGCCGGCCTTGGCTTCGATAATACCCATCTTACCGCCACTTCGCACAAGAAGTTTTTTGCCGTCAGGTGTCATTTGAACGAAGCTTACCTTTTCGATAACAGTTTTCTCCTCACGCTTTTCGTCCTCAGGGTCAAAGTACTGCAGCTTGCTCTCTTGGCCGCGTCGCAGATAAATCAAATGGTTCTTATCATTGACCCCAAGGTAGCCAAACCGTCCGCGTTTAACAGGCAAACGGTAGCAGCGTGCTTCCATATTTTCCAGCTCAATTTCGACCGGCTTAATTTTATCTTTGTCCTTATCTTTATCCTTCTTATCATCTGTCTTTTCCTCGTCCTTGTCTG
>CBDURK010000022.1:0-15153 GCA_965369645.1 uncultured bacterium
AATCAAACAATTAACAATGGTTCCTTCTTCCATTGTCTGGCCAAGCTGGGGTAATCTTACTTCCTTTGCCATTACTCAATCCTCATTTACATCGTATTGCTAATATCATATTGCGTATTGCGAAAGTCCGCGGTAAACCGGGGCTAAAAATTATTCGCCGCTAACGAGTTTTCTTACAGTTTCGGTGATTCCCTGAACGCTTGGGATACTTGCTGTTTCGAGGGGTTCGCTCATCGGCGGGGGCACGTCGGCAGCCGCGAGATTAACGGGGGCCGCGTCAAGATAATCAAAACCGTGCGAGCCATCGCTGAACTCGTATTCCATAAACCGGCCGGCTATTTCTCTGCCTGCGCCGCAGGTGCAGAAACCTTCGCTGACGGTGATGAGCCGTCCTGTTTTGCGAACCGATTCAGCTACAGTATCTATATCCATTGGCTTTAGTGTTCGTAAATCTATTACCTCGGCGTCAATGCCGTGTTCGGAAGCCAGGACTTTCGCGGCCTCCAGCGACCACATTGCCATTCTGCTGTAGCTGACGATGGTCGCGTCGGTGCCGGGCTTTTTGATATCCGCCACGCCGAGCGGGATGATGTAATCTTCCTTAGGAACAGCGCCGAGCTGGCCGTAAGTTGCCTTATGTTCTATAAAGACAACGGGATTATCGCTTTGGATGGCGGCCTTGAGCAGGCCTTTCGCATCGTAGGGAGTCGAGGGCATTACGACATACAGGCCGGGTGTATGCATGAGCCAGGCCTCGAGCGATTCCGAATGGTGAGCAGCGATACATCTGCCGACACCGCCTTCGGTTCGCAGTACCATCGGGACTTTGGCCTTGCCGCCAAACATATAGCGGTTATAGGCTCCAACGTGAACGAGCTGGTCCATTGCTATCGTAACAAAATCGACATACATAATCTCAGCGACCGGCCTCATTCCTCGAAGTGCCGCACCGACGGCGGCACCGGTGATGGCGGCCTCCGATATCGCAGTATCGATAACTCTTTCGGTTCCGAATTCGGCTGAGAGTCCCCGTGTCGCCTGATACGCACCGCCGTAAAGGCCGACGTCTTCACCCATTATGAAAACATTTTCGTCGCGTTTAAGCTCTTCACCCTGGGCGGCGGTAACAGCCTGGCCAATAGTCATAACATCCATACCGAACTGAGTGTTAATCTGACCTTTTGCCTGCTCGGTTGCTTCCTTTTTCGTTTTCGCTGTGGACGAAGCAAGTGCGGCCTGGAAGGCAGTAGTCGCTTCAGCAACCTTTGCGCCGAGTGCCTTGTCGGTATCGAGAAGTTCAGAGGGATAAGTTTCATCGACATAAACATCTTTTGTCAGGTCGGCAATGTCGGGCCAGGGGCTGTCTATTCCAAACTTTGTAGCTGCTTCGATTGTGTTAAAGGCCGTATCCTTTATCTTATCCAACTGCTCTTGCGTGCATAGTTTCTCGGTGAGTAGTTTATCTCTTAGAACAGTAATGGGATCTCGATCATGCCAGGCTTTTTCTTCGGCCTTGGTTCGATATGCACGCGGGTCGCTTCGGCTGTGTCCATACCAGCGGTAGGTCTTTGCTTCGATAATTGTCATCTGGTTATCTTTTCTCGCTTTTTCGGCGGCTTTGCGGACTGCGAGAAAGACTGCCAAGGCATCCTGGCCATCAACAATCATGGCGGGGACATCATAAGCAGCGGCCCTTTGAGCGATGTCTTCGATATTGCTGGCCTTAGTGGCGCCGTCTATTCCACTGCCTGAGAACGGTACGCTCATTCCGTAAAGGTTGTTTTCAATTATTGCCACGAGCGGGACAGCCAGCGTTGAGGCCATATTCATTGCCTCGTGAAAACTGCCGGTGTTGGTTGAGCCGTCTCCAAAAAATGACAGTACAATTTTGCCGGTTTTTTTGTACTTTTCCGCCATAGCGGCACCAACGGCCGGGGCCTGGTTGCCGCCGACGATGCCGGTCGAGCCGAGGTTGTGGCACTTATCGACATCCGCGATGTGCATCGAGCCGCCTCTGCCCTTGCAGTATCCGGTTTCTTTGCCCATTAATTCGGCCATCATCCGGTTCCAATGGGTCTGGCGATCTTCTTCGCTTTCGGCGTATTTGTTGCCGATTGCACCGCAGTGGCCGTGACCACGGTGGGTCGAGCCGATTACATCTCCGCGCTCAATAGCGGCGGTTGCGCCGACGGCTACGGCCTCCTCGCCGGCGTAAAGGTGTGAGGCACCTTTAATTATATTCTGTCCCAAGAGGTCGAAAACCTTCTCTTCGAAAAAACGAATCTCATAAATGGTCATGAGCCAGTCGGTTGCATTCTCAAGACTGATAATTCCGTCTGTTATAAGGTCGTTGACCTTTGGTTTCGGATTTTTTCGTGTATCCTCAATGCGAAAATCCATACTGCAAATCTCCTCAAAATCTTCTTTTACATGGTAAAAACGACGAATTCAACCTGCTAAAAATATTGGAAACCGGTAGTATAACATAACCTGCCATTAAATCAACCTGGCGATTGCCATTTTGCCGTTTTTTTGGCAAATGGAGCTTTGAAACTATACCAATAGCCTTTTTCGTCCTTAGATGGGTGAAATTCAGGATTGGCAAAAGGGGCTGGAAGAGACAGGTGGATTCTGGTAATATAAAGATTACAGAATACCCCCGCTGATTAGGCTTTATTGCAAAAGGCAGGAGCGGATTATTTGAAAATATCGAGTGAAGGGATCTGAAGGTTTATCCCATGAGCAACATTAAAAGCGTTATCAGGTTGTTTTTGAGTATTCTGTTGATTAACGGGATGACCAACTGCTACGCTCAAAGTCAAGTTACAGAAGCAAAGAAGATGATGCAACTGCCCAAAGTTAATTTTTTCCTGTTTGGGATGGGCAATCGTGATAAATTCCTCTACCGTGATGGGATACTTTTCAATGCGCTTACCGGTGAAGCTGTCCGCCAATGGGAGGTGGTTAAGGAGACAATACTTCCCGGTGAATATACAGTGCGATTGAACACCTCGGATGGCAAAGAGATTATCATAACAGAAGATGAGAAAGCCGTCTGGATTCAGGAAGGAGCAAAACGGCGTTCTTTGACCGAAGGGGCCATAAAGTTACCCAAGTTCGAAAGCCATCCGCAGGCAGGGCTTCTGCGCATTTTGTTGCATGAGATTCTTATAAATATAGTTGATACCAAACCAGTTCCCAACTTTCTGGTTTATTCAAAGCCGTGGCTTCGAGATGCAGCAATGGTGGCGATGTGTTTGCACAAGACCGACAACCTGCACGTTATCAAGCCATGGATTCTCAAGCTGGACGAACCTTTTGATCGTAACAATGCCGGCAACAGGGAGCCCGACAATCTGGGGCAGGTCCTTTACCTGATTTCTCTTGTCTCCGACTCCTCGCATCCGCTGGCCGAGAAGGTACTTCGTACAATTCCGGAGTTCCAGAAAAGTAAGCACCTGGACGGATCAACAGATTTTTTCAAACATCCGGTTTACCAGACAAAATGGCTGAAGTTCGGTCTTCGGGCGCTGGGACTGGAAGATGCTTATGACATTCCGGAGGTATTCGATTCATATTCGGCGCTGTTCTGGATGGATTTCAAGACGGAGCACGTGGATGGGCGGGCCTTTTCGAAAAAAGACATTGCCAATTATCCTTATCTTGGCTGGGCCGAGGCACATTTTCACCGTTGGCCGGCACCTATGTCCCTTGATAAGCAGTATCCGCTGACGTGGGAAACCCACGCCAGCCAGGCAAACTATGACGGCATGAAAATTGTTTCCAAAGAATATACCGAGCGAAAAATCTGCGCTCCTCATTCCTGGCACGCAGCGGAAATGTTTCTTTATTTACTCGATGATGCTTTGTTAATTAATTCCGACAGTAAAGATAAATAACAGATGAAAAATATGAAGGATTTAGCTTATGAATAAAACTAAGAAAGTCATCATATTGTTTTTAAGTATTTCATTGGTTGGCGGGATTTGCTATGGCGACGACTGGCCACAGTTTCGCGGGCCCAATCGAGATGGAAAATCCACGGAGAGCGGGCTTTTGAAAAAATGGCCTGCAAGTGGGCCGAAACAATTATGGTCGGTTGAGGGCCTTGGGATAGGTTTTTCTTCTGTGGCTATAGCGCATGGATTAGTATATACGACCGGAATGATTGACGGGGAAGGATTTCTTTTCGCATACGATATTGAGGGGAATCTGAAATGGAAAGAATCTTACGGGCCGGAATGGACACGGTCGTACAAAGGGACACGGACTACACCTACGGTTGATGGTGAGCGAGTATATGTATTCAGCGGCACGGGGAATATGGTCTGCTTTAAGAGCCGGACGGGTGAAAAGCTCTGGCAGGTCGATACTCTGAAGAAGTTCGAGGGAAAGAACATTCAATGGGGAATGAGCGGTTCGCCGTTAATCGACGGGCGGAAGGTCTATTGTACGCCGGGCGGCAAAAAAGGCACAATGGTCGCTTTGGATAAAATGACAGGGAGGACTATATGGGCCACGACAGGTCTGAATGAGCTATCGGTTTACAGTTCGCCTATTCTCATCGAAAGAGGCGGCAATCGCCTGCTTATAAATATGATTCAAAAATCTGTCATCTGTGTAAACGCAGACAACGGCAAACTAATCTGGCGGGAACCTTACGTGACACCTTCCGATACCGGCGGCGTTACGCCGACTTATAAAGACGGATGTCTGTATGTTACCAGCGCGGTCGAGAGAGAGTTTACGAGAGGCGGGGTAATGTTCGAGCTTTCAGCCGACGGGACATCGGTCGACGAGAAATGGAATGACCAAACTCTCGACAGCGGCCACGGCGGGGTCGTACTGGTGGATGGGTATTTGTACGGCTCGACCTTCGACGGCATTCCAAAGGGCGACTGGGTCTGTCTTGACTGGGACAGCGGACAAGTAATGTACAAAGGCACATGGAACGGTAATAAGGGCTCGATAATATATGCCGACGGTATGCTGTACTGTTACGATGAAAATACCGGTGATGTGGCTCTGGTGAAGCCTTCGCCAAAGAGCTTCGATATAGTAAGTTCTTTTCGTGTTTCCGAAGGTGACGGTCAACATTGGGCGCATCCGGCCATATCCGATGGACGGCTCTATATACGCCACGGTAATGCTCTTTTAGTATTCGATATAAAAGGCAAATAGCCCTGAAGCCTTTAGCAGTAGGTCCTGAATCAGGATTTACCGGCTGCTAATTTCTTGCGGAAGGCCTCGGATTCCCAGTTGTTGATAAAATCCTCCTGGCGCTTGTTCAATGTGAGAATCCCGCCCATTCTATATGCATTGGTTCGAATAAATATTGAGTATAGGACAATATCCCGTACAGTCGGAGCAATCTTTTCGGTCCCGACGACAAAGAGACCGACGTTTTTAACCAGAAACGCCACATAAGGTTTTTTGCCCTTTTGTATTTGCTGTTTAAGGCGGCCTGCAATACTTTTTGATTTTCCTTGGAGTGTTGCCTTTGAAAACGACTTTTTACTTTTTGGCAGTTCTATCCACATTGCGGGGCCATTGGCATAAACAAGCTCATCCGGCGTTAAAGAACCGGAAAGCATTTTTTTTGCATCTTTTTGATTTAAGAAATCGGCAATCGCATCGTTGTAATAATACCATATCGTTGTGCGCTTACGGGCAGCCTGGAAACATGCCCGCTCAATACAGAGCTTAAGGTCGGTGATTTTTTCCTGTTGAACGGCTTTTGCACTTCCGCCCCTGGGCTGTTTTAGTTTGCTGTTACAGCGTTTCATTACACTTCGTACAAGCCGCAAAGCGCCGGTGGCGGTTTTTGATGTAATGAAGAGTCCGTGTTTTTCCAGGAAAAGAATTGACGGCTTTTTGCCGAATTTATCCTGATAGCTCTCAACCAGCCTATCTATTTTTTTGGCGAGCAGAAAGCCGGGGTCTGTGTAAGGGACCCAAAGTGGCGGGAGAGTTTCGTCCTTGAAAAGCCTGGCGAGCTTTGCCTTTCCGTTTTTCGCATTCACATAAGCCCCGGCTGCACTCGGATGCAGATGAATTACGCAGGTATTCAAGCAAGCGTGCAGGTGGGCTTCCACGGATGGACGGGCGATTGTTTTAACGTTATCATCGCAGGCATCAAGAAGCATGTTTACGACTTTAGGCTCGCGAGTGGACGCATCGAGTTTAGGCAGTGACTCATCCTTTAGTATCGCAAGAACCGGTTCGAGGCGTATTCTCCGCCAGCCTTTTTTTTGACTCATATCTTTAAGGGCCGTGCCGCTGGCCTTAATATACATATATTTTCCATCGGCAGTCTTTACAGACGTATTACCACCTCCGCCCTGAACAAGGGTGGGATCTCCTCCGGTTTCGTTGGATATTCTTATCAGTTCTGCAAGCGCTTTGTTCATTAAAATCGTTCCTTTCGTACTTCTGACTATCTTTTTATTTTTTGAGTCTCCTACCGTTTGAATTTTACGGCCCCGTGACGACTCTTATCTTGGCGTGGCGTCCGGCAAACCTCCATCGACAGGAATCGTTGCACCGGTTGTCGGTGTTTGACGCGTGGCAAAGAACAACACGGCGTTAGAGACGTGCCGTCCTGTAATTTTTGCTTTTAACAGATTTCTACCCTGGTAATACTCCTGCAAACCATTTTCATTGAGTCCTCTTGCTTTCATTCGACTGGGGCCAATTTCTTCCCATAAGCCGGACTTGTACTTACCTTCGGTAAAAACCGCATCCGGCGCAACCATATTTACTCGAACGCCGTATTGAGCCAACTCAAGACTGGCAATACGCCCCAATTGGTGTGAGGCTGCTTTTGTGGCGCTATAAGCACCGAAGCCAGCTCCTGGGCTGGGAACATTCTTTGTCGATACGACAATAATATCACCCCCGGTACCCTGCAAGATAAAGTGGCGGGCGATTTCACGGAGAGTCAGAAAAGTACCTTCTATGTTTACTTTTTCGAGCCTGCGAAAGTCATCGAGGTCTATATCTTTCAAGAATGAAGCCAGCGGAATGCCGGCATTTACAACCACAATATCAATTCCGCCCCAGACAAGAGAAACACTTTCAAAACCGCTTACGACAGAGTTTTCATCAGTAACATCGATTGGAATTCCCGTCACGCGGTCGCCGCCCATTTGTTTCAGGTCGGCCGTGAAGCTGTCAAGTTTTTTGCCAGGAAGGTCGGTGGCGACCAGATGGCAGCCTTTTTCCAGAAGTCCGCAGCAAATCCCATAGCCGATTGCCCCGGCGGCACCGGTTACCAATGCAACTTTATTCTTAAGGGGCAACACAGATTTTTCGTCACTTGGGTCAACAAAAAGTAGTCCCAGGTTGCGAAGACATATAATTTGGGGCTTTGAATTGTACTGCGCCGAGTAACCTGCGATAGAATCGCTTAATTGTTTTCGGAACTCTTCTGGCGGGCTGTTTGAATCAAGGGCCTCCGGAAAAAGCGGGATGCCCTGATCTTTGGTCAAAGGCAACGGATACTCCGAAGCCTGGGCATTGTTTGCAGAATCGGCGAAATCAACAGCTTCTTTGTTCGTCAGCAACTTCAAGATTACGGGATTGTAGGGTATATCCTGGTTACCTGTCGGCTCCGCCAGGAGTCCGCGGACAATCAGCGCTATTTTAGCTAACTGCTTAAAAGAATTTTGCTTTGACTCGTTATCAGTCATTGTTATTTCCGGTATTTTTTTAGTAGTTCATACAATATATAATTTGCATCAGGCTTTTTTGGCTGCACTATTTACAGCATCTATCATAAAGAGGGCGTTTTCCAACGGTGCCTTGCCATCGAAGACTGCGCTTCCTGTAACTATAATATCCACATCCATTCGAGCAATGTCTGCTATGTTATTGTGAGTGATTCCGCCATCAACACCTACAAGAATGTCTTTCTTTGCGTCGCTTATCATATGCCTTAGTCGGCTGAGCCTATCCTTCGTCGAAGGAATGAACTTCTGTCCGCTCCAGCCCGGATTGACCGCAAGCAGAAAAACCATTTCCAGCTCATCAATAAGCGGCGTGATAACTTCAAGGGGTGTGCCGGGATTCAGAGCTATGCCGCGGAGAATGCCTCTTTTGGGATCGTTGGTATTGGTGAATTCCTTTAACTTCTGCAGAACGCGATGTACGTGGCGGCATGATTCAACGTGGACCGTAATCATATCGGCACCGGCGGCGACGTAGCTTTCAATTTTATTGAGAGGCTCTTCTATCATAAGGTGTATGTCTTTAAGCAGGGGAGTTTTGACAGCCTTGATAAAACCGGGTCCGACCGTCATCATCGGACAAAAGCAGCCGTCCATAACATCAACATGCAGCAGTTTAACACCTGCCGTGTCCATGATTTTTAACTCTGAATCGAGTGACATTAAATCCGCGGTAAGAACACCTACGCTTATAAGTGGGGATGCTTCACGAAACTGCTTTAAGAGAGGTTTATCTGACATTTTCAACCCTGGTTTGCCTGCTCTTCATTTTTTAGAGTTTCGTACATCTCGAGCGCATCGGCGGGCTTCAAATTTTCATGGACAACCTTGTGAACCGTCTGCATCATCACTTTGGGCGCGTCAGCCTGGAAGATATTTCGTCCCATATCCACACCTGATGCACCTTCCTGGACGGCATTGTATGCCATTGTCAGCGCATCGAGTACGGGGATTTTCTTTCCGCCGGCCATCACAATCGGAACGGGGCATGAGGCCGTTATCGTTTGAAAACCTTCGGGAACATAATAGGTCTTGATAATCTGTGCTCCAAGCTCGGCGCAGATTCTACATGCCAGGCGGAAATATCTCGCATCCCGGACCATATCTTTGCCCACCGCCGTTACCGCCATAGTCGGGATGCCGTAGCGCAGCCCCATATCCACCAGCCGGGTCATATTATGTACAGAGCGGGTTTCGAATTCGCCGCCAATAAATACCTGCAGGGTAATAGCCGAGACATTCATACGAATCGCATCCTCGATGTCAACGGCCAACTGCTCATCCGAGAGTTCCTTGAGTATGCTCGGGCCGCCACTGCAGCGCATCACGACAGGTTTGGTAATCGAAGGTGGTACGGAGGTTCGCAAAATTCCACGAGTGAGCATTATGGCGTCAGCGTATTGCATCAGCGGCACAATGGTCAAGTCAATCCGTTCGAGTCCGGTGGTAGGGCCCTGAAAGTAGCCGTGGTCAATCGCAAACATTACCGTCCGGCCGGTATCGGGATTAAATATCCTTGAGAGACGGTTTTTCATTCCCCAGTCAAGAGAGCCCGACCCTTTTAGGAAAAAGCCCTCGGTCTTCATTGGAATATCTTCGTAGAATTTTTTTTCTCCTTTTGCAGAGTCTATTTCAGGCATAATTCCTTCCTTTCAACCTACCATGTCTTGTAGCTATCGTAATTTTTTCAATCTAACCGGTTTCCTGCTGCTCATCGCCGTTGTCTTTCCACATCCATGGAGCAGCAGTGACAAACCACACTATCGTAGCGAGAAGCATAATCCATTTGACCATATTCAACTCTAATCGGCCTGCAAGAAACAGGACAGAAGGCAATATCAAGGCAATCAACGCCAGCAGTGAGATGATTTGTAATATAGAACGCATTTTAATTCTCCTGTTATTGAGTTGCGGCGGAACGCAATTTTTTCTGGTAAAACTTGCTCAGTACGATGTACAAAAAGGCGGCAATAAACCAGCCGGGCAGTGAAACGAAAAATATCTGCACGCCAGCAAACTTCACAAGTACCCAGGCAATCGCCAGAGTTATAAACCATGCCAGGCCGGCGGCCCAGTTGAAGGCCTTTCCGCTCAGTTCGGCATAGTAACTCTGCATGCCGAATTTTCGAATGAGCCAGAAATCGACAAAGATAACCGCACCCATCGGCATAAGCACGAGGCCGTAAAGGGCAACAAAACCCAACAGCTTCATTGCGATAGCCGGGAACATTCCGGCTATTGTCGCAATGGCACCGGTTATAAGCGTTACCTTAAAACGCGAAGATTTCGGTGAAAGAGCCTGGAACGCCAGGCCAGCACGGTAGATAGTCGGATTGGCTGTCGTCCAGCCGGCGATTATGACACACAGCAAACCCACCAGCCCGGCGGCACGATAAGCCAGCGGACCCGGCAAAACATCCGTGTCAGCGGGATTCAAGTGCAACTGATAGGCATAAAGGATCGAAGCGCTGATCCAGGCCATAAAGTGTCCTACGTACATACCCGCACCGCTTGCCACGCCATACCAGCTCTTGCGGGCAAATCGGAAAACGGACAGATCGCTCATGCCGACGTGCATGGCCATGTTACAGAACCAGGAAAAGAACAACACATGCCAGAAGGTAAACTTTACCTGCCCTTCCTGCGGCGGGCCTCCCTTCCATATTTGTGTCTTAGCCAGATGCCAGAGGTCACCGAGAGAGCCAATCTCTGTGCCGGTTGCCTCGATGAACTGCCGAAGGCCCACAAAGCCAAATGCCAGAAATACGAGGACCATCCATGGAGCGGCTATATTAGCAAATTTAGCAACGGTTTGATAGCCGTAGGCGGCAACAACAGCAATGAGGCCGCCTGCAACAGCAACAGCTACTACCCAGCCGACACTGTTGGGATAGAGATCATTGAGACCCGGCATTTTGAACTTGAACCAGACTCCGAGAGCCGTGGCCGAGACGGTTACCATCGCCCCGGCGAGGAAGCAGAACATCACGCCATTTGCAAGGTTGTATAGGATGACAAGCTTTCGGCCACAGATTTTCTCCAGTTGATAGTATAGTGTCAGACGGCTGCGCGTGGCGATAGGTGCACACATGAACATCCAGCTAAGGACTGCCAGGGCATTGCCGAGAAGAAGACCAACAATTAGGTCAAATACACCGACCCCCGCGGCAACAAATAGCGGCCCGAGCATTAACTCGGTACCGGCGCAATGTTCGCCGGCGTACATTCCGATGAAGCTCTTGAAGCCGAGCAGGGCGCTTTTAGGCACCGGTTCGCGTTCAAACTCACTTTTAGCCTGCGCTTGCTGCGACTGCTGTTCGGTATCCATATCTTTTCCCTTAATATAAACCGTGTATCTTACTCGCTTTAACGGCGCTTATCGAGAACATTCTTTTCATAAGCTTTGACCTCATCCAGCCATGTCCGGGCCGGTGGAACTTCCATTTTCCTGCAGTAGTAATCCCATACCGCACCGAAGGGCATTGTCTTTAGCTCTTCGAGCATCGCCAGACGCTCGGTATAATTGTCTGCAAGCTCTATCTCCCGGAGCATCTGCACCGGTTCAAGAAGGGCAATAAGCAGCGCCTTGATCATACAACGCGTACCAATGACCCAGGCGGCTATGCGGTTAATGCTGGCGTCGAAAAAGTCAAGACCGATGTGCACCCTTTGAAGATAATCACCGCGGACAATCTGCTGGGCGATAGCACGAAGCTCATCTGAAAGAATAACCACATGGTCGCTGTCCCAACGTACGCCCCTGCTGACGTGGAGCAGTATTTCGTCGAGAAATGTCAGGACGGATGATATCTTGTCGGATACAACTTCGGTCGGGTGAAAATGGCCGGTGTCGAGGCAGAGCAGGGTTTTATTTTCGAGTGCATAACTCAAATAAAATTCATGAGAGCCGACGACATAACTTTCCGAGCCGATGCCGAAAAGTTTGCTCTCGACCGCATCCAGAATGTAGTTTTTGTCCATAGACTCTGCGAAAATCTCATCCAGCGATAGTTTGAGGCGCTGGCGAGGTCCCTTACGGTCAACAGGAACATCTTTATATCCGTCTGGAATCCATAAGTTCGTAACACAGGGCGTACCCAACTGCTTTCCCATCGCAGCGCCGATTTTGCGGCACACGATACCATGCTCGACCCAAAAACTGCGAACTTGCTCATCGGCGCTGGACAAAGTGAAGCCGCTTTCGGCTTTCGGATGTGAAAAGAAGGAGCCGTTAAAATCCATCCCCAGGCCGTTTGCCTTGGCCCAGTCAATCCAGGTGGTAAAATGCTCCGGGGACAACTCGTTACGCTCGACTTTGCCTTTTGTCTCGGCGTACATCGCGTGCAGGTTCAGCCGATGTTTGCCCGGTATCAGGCTCAGCGTCTTTTCCAAATCCGTACGCAACTCATCGGCGGTTCGCGCTTTGCCGGGATAGGCTCCGGTTGCCATTATGCCGCCGCCGAGAGTTTCCTGGGCTTTATCAAATCCCCCAACATCATCACCCTGCCAGCAATGCAGTGATATCGCTATGCCGCTGAGCTTTTCCATTGCTGTTTCCGTATCAACACCAAGCTCGGCATATCGCTGCTTCGCCAGTTCGTATGTTTTTTCAATCTCTTTCATACCAGCCATTTTATCCGGACCTTTTCAAAACATAAAATCTGCGAGTTTTTCAATTTTTCAGAGATTCTTTTGCCGGCAGTTTCGGAAACCGGGCATGAGGTTCGGCCTGATACCAGTAGGCAACGGAAGAAAGGTCGTCTTTCAAGGGCAGATATCTTCCTTCGCTTTGCCAGCCCAGCGACTGCATGGTTACTTTGAGGTCATCTTCAAATCTTATCGGGTCCTGAATGTGCCAGCGGTAAAGGCCAAAACGCGGCTGCGTTTCGGATTCTATCACCTGCGGCATACCCGCATAAGGAGTGCTGAATTCCTCATAGCCTCTGCCCTGGAATTTGCTGAAACCATAAGAGCCGCAGAAATAATCTTCCGTACCGGTCCCGCAAATCGTGGGGAATTTTGTGTCGCCATCCATAAAGAACTTTATTTCCCCTTCACCCCACCAGCCGGGACTATTCGAACCCCAAATCATATATGTTCCGACGTATTGGCCTTTTCCGCGAACACCGTCAAGAATAGTATAATCCTGCTTGTCAGGAAGCGGATTTACGCGGCGAAACTGAGCGTGAAAATAAGCAGCGTCCTTTGGGACATCGGTGAGGGTGTAGTCGATCTGATAATACAGCACCATCGGTTTGGTGTCGATATTAGTCATAGTAATTTTACAGCGTTTGCGAAACGGCATCACCCAGTAACAGTTGAATCCGCTCTTGGGATTGACACATACCGCCAGAGAGTTGACCCCAGTGTACTTGCCCATACCGCAAGCAAAGAAATCTCCCGCCGGGCATTCAACGGAAGGGTTTTCTTCCCCGTCCCAGTAAATCCGCAGAATGTTAAAGCGGTTGTTTCCGGTCGGCGTCATCCATATATGCTGGACGGCGCCGCAGCCTTCGATGTCAGCCATAAGGAATGTCTGGCCAGGATTAATTCTTACCGAAGGAGAGACTTTCCATGTCTGGCCTAATTCACGAGCGGCATTTGCACCGGTTCCCTCGGTAGCCATTCCTCCCTTGCCCTTTTCGCCGGTAAAGTTCTCAGGGCTAATCGAGCGAGTTTTTGCAGACGACAAACGCGCCAGATTGCCAAGGCCCATTTCGAGGCCGCTGAATCCTGAATTCTGCTGCTCACAACCAATCATCAATAAAGCAACCAGCAAAAAACCACATACCAAACAAATACCTCGCTTTTTCGTTACAACTGTCCGCTCAAATCTTCTGATTCGTTTTGTTAACTGTTTCATAATTTGTCCTTTCCTGAAAAGGTTATCCCCCTGCTAAGGATTTTAATAAAGTTCCAACAGTTTCTGCTCGGCCTCTTTCGTCCACAAGCCATCATTCAAGCACTCGGCAACCTGGGGCATTTTTTCGTTCATCTTATCAAGAGTCACGAGGGGCAGATCTTTACAGGCCGGATAAACGACAATTTTGCCTGCTATCGAACGGTTCTCGACCGCACGAATGCCGTCGGTAGCACCGGCAAGACCGGAAACAGCGGCGACACTGAGGTTAGTATCGAGTTGGCCTGATTCGGTTTTTTCCAGCATTCGCTTCATATCATCCAAAGTTGAGCCACTGGTGCCGATGAAATATAATTGTTTTTCGATGTAAGCATCAAGGTCGATTTTAGCTGTAACAGTGGCTGGGATACCGGCGAAGATGTTTATCAGTCCGCACTCGGCGGTATTAGTTACCGAGGCGGTAACCAAAGCCGGAACCGGAGCCATTAAAGCAGTGTAGTCAAATGCCTCATCAATCTTTTCCTTAGTGGGATTGAATGTTTTGTACGTAACAGCGTTTTTCTCGGCCAGAGGTGCGGCAATTTTTGTCAGCGTAGCCAAACGGTTATCATCCACATCAGATGCTAAAAGGCTGATGCCTTCAATGCCTTGGCAAATATTTCGGATTACGTGCATCATACCCATCGGGCCGCCAGCGCCAACAACATTAATTTTGTCTCCGGGGCGAATTTCGTCGGTATCAGGAATCACTTTCATAGACTCAGCGGGATCGCAACCTTTGGTACCCACGATTCGAATGCCGCCATAGTGAACCCGCCCAATCATAGCAACAACATTTCTGCCGAATTTGCCGCCACACAGAACGATATTGAGAATGCCGTTTAAGGCAACTTTTGCAAACAAGATTTCAACAACCTTGGCATCAGAACCGAAATAGATTATGTCATCATAGCCGGCATCGGTAAGCACCGACATGCTTGTCGCTCTATCGGCGGTGATCCCTAATCCAGCCGGTATTGGCGCTTCCGAAAGCCAGGTTATTCGAGCAGGTTTTCCACAGCGGTCAAAGAGATTTTGAAAAGTATCTGCGGTTACCTCGGTATCGGCAACGATGAGCATGTGGCCATCTTTTTTCAAACTTGTGCGTTCGGTGGATACATACGCATCTTCAACACAGGCCCACGGCTCCACCAGAGCTACTGCCGAGCCGGAAAGCTCTTCGCTGACAGGTAAAAGCATCGATTCGCCATGCGGCGAGGTTATGATTCTTTCGTCCATCAGCACATATTCGGCGAGAGCACCTTCGAAATTGTATCCGAAGGCCCCGTTGGAAGTAGCGGTGCGCACCCAGCGGTAATCGGTCTGTACAAGAAAGCGTTCACCGGGTTGAAATTCCCGCACCTCCGGGCCAATTGCCTCAATCCTGACGACCGTTTCATGGCCGGGGACTGTCGGCGCATTGCCGGGGACATAACTGGGTATCTCTATCAGGATATCAAGGTCAACGCCGGAAACGACTCTGCTCTTGCGGACATGCGAGGAAAACTGTTTCAGTAATTTAAGGTC
>CBDURK010000023.1:0-14917 GCA_965369645.1 uncultured bacterium
TATGCCGATTATATTTTATTTGGTCGAAACAGGTCATCTCGTGCCGTTCAGAATATTGGCGGTATTGCGAATGTAACTTTTCTTCCGCGTAGTTGTAAGCAGGATGATATTGTCGCCTTTGACACTGGACCTGGCAATATGGTAATAGATGGTGTCATTCGACTCATTAGTAATGGCCGGAGGCGTTTTGATTCGGGTGGAAAAATGGCGGCACAGGGCACGGTCAATAAAAGGCTTCTTAATGAAATGCTCCGGCATCCATTTTTGCGAAGGCGCCCGCCAAAATCAACCGGCCGTGAAGAGTTCGGGATTTCCTTTGCCAACAAGATATATAAACAAGCCGCAGAAAAAGGCATAGCTGATACCGATATAGTAGCGACCGTGACTGCATTTACCGCCAAAAGTATAGCTCGGGCATATCATGAATTCCTGCCGGCTATACCAGATGAGATTATATTATGCGGGGGTGGCTCTCGTAATAACACTCTGGTGGAGATGTTGCGGTGCGAACTGCCGGATGCTAAGATGTGTTCTACCGATGATTTTGACATTAGTGTCGATGCTAAAGAGGCGGTTTCGTTCGCCATTTTAGCCTGGGCGACTATAAAGGGATTAGCTAATAACGTGCCCGGAGTCACCGGAGCAGAACGGCCGGTTATTATGGGGAAGATAATACCAGCATGACGAAAAGACATAGACTTCTGCCAACTACTGAAAAGCGCAATCGCGCAAGTGAAAATATAGATAAGCTTTCGACAAAGCAAATTGTTGATCTTATTAACGCTGAAGATGCGCTCGTGCCCGCTGCTGTTGCGCGGCAGAGTAAACAAATTGCTGCAGCGATTGATTTGATTGTTGAACGTTTTAGAAAAGGTGGAAGGTTGTTTTACGTTGGAGCCGGTACGAGTGGTAGGCTGGGTGTGTTAGATGCCTCAGAGTGTCCACCAACTTTCGGTGTGCCGCCTTCTCTTGTTCAGGGTATCATTGCCGGTGGGCGGCGTGCACTGGTCCGGTCGGTCGAAGGCGCTGAAGATTTTCCGGAGGGTGGGGCTGTATCAATTAACAACAAACGTGTTCGGGCAAAAGATGTCGTGGTAGGCTTAGCGGCGTGCGGTATGACTCCGTTTGTTCATGGAGCTCTTAAGCAGGCAAGGCAAACCGGCGCAGCGACTATTTTTGTTACCTGTGCGCCGGAAGCTGTTGAGCATATTCCGGCGAAAATCATTATCAATCCGGTTGTCGGGGCGGAAGTTGTCACAGGTTCAACACGGATGAAAGCTGGAACTGCTACTAAACTCGTACTCAACACACTCACCACAGGAGCTATGATCAAATTAGGCAAGGTTTATGGCAATCTTATGGTTGACCTGAAGGCAACAAATGAGAAATTGCGCGATCGATCATTACGGATTGTGATGGAAATAACCAATCTCAGCCGGCTGCGTGCGAAAAGGCTTCTCGCAGATGCACAGGGGAAGGTTAAAACTGCTATTGTTATGCATTTTCGCCGGACGAATGTAGCAGGAGCTTTGAAAATACTTGACGAGAGCGAGCAGTTTTTACGAAAAGCAATTGAGGAGACTTCGTGAATTTCATTATAGGTCAGGCAGGCACACTCAGCGGACTCGACTGGGGAATTGTAGGTGTGGGAGCATTAGGGCTGTTCGTTATTTCATACGTTTTCGGTCGCGAAGAAAAAAATACCAACGATTTTTTTCTCGGTGGCCGACGTGTCCCACCTGCCGTGGCATGTCTGTCGTTTGTTGCTGCTGAGATAAGTGCTCTAACAATCGTTGGAATTCCGCACACGGCTTTCACTGAAAACTGGCGATTTCTTCAGTTTTTGGTTGGATTGGCTTTGGCCCGACTTGTCGTGGCATTTCTATTCATCCCGGCTTTTTACAAATACAATTGTACCAGTATCTACGAGTTCCTTGGTTACCGATTCGGGCCTGCGAGTCAGTATGCCGGCTCGATTTACTTTTTTATTACACGCTTGATGGCTTCCGGTGTACGTCTTTATGCGACGTGCATGGCTGTGGGTGTCATAATGGGTTGGCCTCTGACCGCGACGATTACGTTATTTACTCTTGTTAGCATTGCCTTTATTGCTTTTGGCGGTATTAAAGCGGTTGTCTGGGCCGGCGCTTATCAGTCCTTGTTCTTTGTTATTGCTGGTATTACGATTGTCGGCTATCTTATTCAGCATATTGATGGCGGCTTGGTTGCAGCTTTGCAGACTGCGCATAAGGAGGAACTTCTTAGCACATTTTATTTCAAGTTTGATCTTAAAGACGCCTCCACATTCTGGGCATTTTTGATTAGCGGATTCTTTATTGGTCTGGTTTCTTTCGGAACAGATCAGGAAATGGTCCAGAGACTGCTGACCGTTGAGACGCGGAAGAGTAGTCAGAAGACCATTATCTCAACTATTTTCACGGTCCTGCCGGTTTACTGGCTCTATCTTCTTGTCGGTACGTTGCTTTTTGTGTTCTATAAGCAAAATGCGGCTTCATTGTCACCGCCTGAAGAACTCAAGGAAATTCTTCCGCATTTTGCTCGGAACGTTTTGCCGAACGGATTGAAAGGACTGGTTCTTGGGGCGATATTCATGGCAAGCGTTGATTCGCCGCTCAGTTCGCTCAGCTCTTCTTTTGTCACTGATATATATCGTCCTCTTATTCGAAGGGGTGCCTCGGAAAAGCACTATCTGTTCGTCTCGCGAGCGGCGGTGGTAGGTTTTGGGCTGGTTCTGGCTGGAATCGCTGTGGCCTGTGCTCCGGTCGAAAATATTCTGTGGTTTGCCTTTCAGATACTATCAATCACAGGAGGTCCGATGCTGGGAGCCTTTCTCCTTGGTTTGCTTACGAAGCGAAAAGCCAACCGTGCCAACGTCTTGGCGATGCTATTTAGTACGGTAGTGTGTATTGTACTTCTACTACTTATTAAACAGGAAATAATTAAGTTTGCCTGGAGTTGGTTGATAGTGATTGGGACTGGGATAACATTTATTCTGGCTTATCTATTGGGTCCGGCCATGATAAAATGGAAAGATGGCGAGGTCATAAAATAGGAAACGAATACACAAGCCCCTTATATCTGCGTGTCAAATATGCCAGGGTGATCGCATCGCGCGGAAGAGCAGGCGGTTCGCCGCTTCGTCGCCGGGAAATTCTTCCTTTAGCGGATCCCACTTCAACGAGCGCTGCAGCTTATGCGCGATAATCGTGAGATGTCCCAGCGATGCCGAGCGGTGGCCGAGTTCTGCATCACAGCTCGGGCGGCGTCGAGTTCGAATGCACTCGAACCAGTTCGCGTGATGGTCGTTTTCTCCGATATTCACCTGTCGGGTCGTTGACTTCATTTCCTCAAAGATGTTCTCCGGACCTGCCTCAATAGGGCCGCCTGTTGACATTGACGTAATCCAGCCCTTTTCTCCTACGAAAACGCCTCCGAAGTTTCCTGCTAACCGGGCGGTTTCTGGAACCGCTTTATAGACATTTTTGACCATTGCCCAGTTATCTACCAGGTGAAGAAGTGTCCCGTTGGCGTACCTGTAAGTGAGTGTTGGATACTCGCCGCTGCTGGGATGAATGAATTCCACCGGTCCACTTTCCTCCATACCCAGGGCGTATTGAATTACATCTGCACTGTGAGAGTGATGCCATGTTGATGAAGCTACGCCGAAATCTTCGCAGAATGCCCAGGGTACGACACCGGGCGAAGGATTCAGGTGATAGCCCGGATTATAGGGGTGCCAAAGTGCCGGTCCAACCCAGAGGTCCCAGTCTAATCCGTCCGGGACAGGTTCGGCCGGGAGGATTATATCAAGAGGTATGTAGGATTTTCCGGTATGCTCGATGTCCATCAGATGGCGGTATGGCTTGAAGCGAGGCGCCCCGAAGAAACCACCCAGTTTGGTCCATAGAGTGAAAACATGTTTGACCTTTCCGATTCCACCTGCGCGTACAAAATTGCAGACCTGACGGATTGTCGGAATAGAACGGTACTGTGTGCCGGTTTGAAAGACCCGGCTGTACCTGCGAACTGTATCAACAAGTTGGCGTCCCTCCCGAACAGTTATCGATATCGGCTTCTCGCAATAAACATCCTTGCCGGCTTTAATCGCGTCAATTGCCAGCAACGTGTGCCAGTGGTCAGGTGTTACGATTACAACGGCATCAATATCAGATCGAGCCAGCAATTCGCGATAGTCATTATAAGCTGCGCAGCCGTGATATGTGCCGCTGGCACGGTCTGCGGCGTAGGTTTCATCGACAAGATGCTTGCCGTCCTGTCGCCTGAGACGATCCACATCACATACGGCCAGCACTTGAACTTCCCTGTCGCCAACCAGGCGGCGTAAATGGCCGCTACCCATTATTCCTTTACCAATCAGACCAACTGTTATTCGGTCGCTCGGTGTTGCATTTCCGTTTGCACTCCGTACTGAATAAGGAATAATCCATGGCATTGCAATGGTTCCTGAAAGTGCAACGGTGCGGGATAAGAATTTACGTCGAGTTATCCGGATAGTGTTGTTTCTATTGGTATCTTCTATTTTTGTCATTAAATACCTCACGTTGCCAGTTTTATGCTAACTTTGTTGAAGAAGTCAATACATCGTGCTATCTCAGGCGTAGATTCGAACCAGTTGTACGAGTATTCGAGGCCGAACATAGTCGGCTTTATGCCCAGGCGGTGAATTTCCTCGATAAATTTCCCCGTTCTCCCGACACCGGTTCCCCAAGATACATCATGACCTTCGGGACTTAACTCGTGCAGGTCGTGCATCTGTACGGTAATCAAGCGATCCTTAAGTGTGTTAACAGCCTTGATAGGGTCAATACCGGACCGCATCCAATAGCCCATATCGCCGCATGCCCCGATTCGTTTGCTTCGTCCACGACATGCCTTCATAATTCCTTCAGGGTGCCAGTACTGCGGCGAGGCCTTCCGGTCGTGGTTATGGAGGGCCACGTTGATCTCATATTCGTCGCAGAATTTCTCGATTGTATCGAGGGCTTCCGGGAGCGGCTCCGACATGAAAGTTTCAATTCCGATTTTTCGTCCGAACTCGAAAACCTTGCGGCATCCGGCTTCGTCGCCGGGGATATTGTGGAAGTAATATGTCAATAGACGAATGCCGGCAGAGTCCAGTTTCAGCCGAATTTGTTTCAACTCGTCATCGGTCAGTGTCATATCGAAGTTCTTTGGAATCTTCTTACTGACTTTCTGAAAGCTCAGGCCGCCCATATACGGCAGGCCGAGCCGGGCGGTTTTGTCTATCGCTTCGAAAAGCGTATATTTGTGAAATGTGTAAGCCTCTATGCCGAGGCGCCAATCCAACTTTTCCTGAGAGCGGATGGCGGGCGTTAATCTGCCACTGGGAATGGTAGGGGCATCCAGGTCGCCCATGGCAAACTGCACCGCTGCCAGATAGAACTGCAACATCTTCGGGTCCCAGAATACGTAGGGATTGTGAGCAATAGTGCAGTAGAAAACGCGCCCCCGGCCGTAGTTCCGTATCCAGGCCAATGCGTAATCATTGTCTTTGCGGAAAACGTTGCCGCGAGGGGGGGTCTTGAAATCAGTTTTCTCAGTATCGATGCTGAAAAGTACGCGGACTCTCTGCCTCGAATAAGGCCCGTGGACACGAAAGAACTCATCTCTGTATTCGAAGCCCTTACCGCCGAAAGTCTGATTGACAGGATTCTCAGGGTCATCAAGCTTGACGAAGACATGTTCTTTGCTGTCGGCGTGGTTCGCGCCGCGTGCACCTAACATTATGCCAAATTCCGGCCAGTCCTCATGAGCGCCGGGCCAGCGGGTGAAGGCCACGGTCGTTCCGTGAACGCCAAGAAGCCCGCCGCCGCCATAAACAAATTCGATAAGGCTTTGTCTTAAAGCTGGGTCCGTAAAGAGATTGCCCACGTTGTTATTGAAAAAGACGGCATCGAACTGCTTGAGATTTTCAGGTTTGAAGACGGATGGATTTCTGCTAATTACTGTCTCAAAAGCTCCTGTCTTTTCACCCATTAGCTTGAACGCCGTATTGGCTACAGGAATGGATCCATGCCCGCCGTATCCGACATTGAGATCGAAAATCAAAAGCTTGCGGTGTCTGCGAGGCCGGGCAAAGGCTTTGTTTGGAATCGCTGCTTCTATTCGCCGTCGCTGGTCGGGCGCGATGGTCTGTGCTTTTGCAGCAGCAAGCCCAGGCCACGGCACGGCAAGCATCCCGGTTGCCGCAAATGCGCTGCCAAGAAAATCACGCCGGGTGATAGCATTTGTTTGCTTTGTAACTTTCTGTATAGAATCCATTGTCATCCTCCATTTCGAAAAATAACCTCCTACGGTTGAATTATGTGTTATTAGAACAACAAACACTGTTATTGTCAAGAAGTCATCACTAATGTGAAGGTCCAAAAGTTTTTTTCATAATCATTGGGACAATTATAATCAAAGCAATTACTTGCAGGAATTTCCAAACTGAATTAAAATTGCAAATTCGTTCGAATGGAATTTTGAATAAATCAAGAAAGTTGAGAGGTACATATGAAAGTTATAGCTTTTAACGGCAGTGCCCGAAAGGATGGTAACACTGCTATAATGGTTAAACAGGTATTCGGTGAGCTTGAAAAAGAGGGTATCGAAACCGAAATGATACAGTTTTCAGGTAAGCAAATCCGCGGCTGCATCGCCTGCTACAAATGCTTTGAGAACAAGGACCAAAGGTGTGCCGTTAAAACCGATATAGCCAATGACTGTATTGAAAAGATGCTGGAAGCTGATGGAATCATTTTAGCTTCTCCCACTTACTTTGCCGATGTAAGTGCGGAACTCAAGGCGCTTATCGACCGGGCAGGATTGGTGGCCAAAGCCAACGAAGAAATGTTTGCAAGAAAGGTCGGAGCTGCTGTCGTGGCGGTCCGCAGGGGAGGGGCAATCCACGCATTTGATTCAATGAATCATTTTTTCCTAATCAGCGGTATGATAATACCGGGTTCATGTTACTGGAATATGAGTTTCGGACTGGAAAAAGGTGACGTTGAGAAAGACGATGAAGGTTTGCGGACGATGCAAACTCTTGGTCAGAACATGGCGTGGTTACTGAAGAAGATACGAGCGTAGATTGCATCATCAGGATTAATTAGTCATACAAGTTAAACATTCAGGATATTGAGTGGTTTGTACTGTTTGTCAAGCACCTTCGAACTGTCGAAGCCAAGCCATCTGTCAAGCACGGTTGCATAGACACTACGAAAGTCTGTGTGGAACTTCAAAGCGCCGTTGTCCAAATCCGTTAGACTGGGATGTGGTCCGACAAGGCCGCCTTTGAGCCTGCCGCCTGCCAGGAAGATTGGAGCTGCAGCTCCGTGTCCGGTGCCGCGGCGTCCATTTTCCTTAACGGTCCGGCCAAATTCCGAGAAGGTCATCAGCAGAACACGATTCAACTGTTTGTCTCGCTTTAAATCGTTGATAAATGCTGCGATAGATTCAGAAAAGTGGTGCAGTAGGGCGCAATGATTGCCTAATTGGTTTGCGTGGTTGTCAAAGCCTCCGATTCCACCGCCGCCAAGCTCAATGAAGAATATCCGGATACCAATATCGGCACGAATAAGTTGAGCAACCTTACGAAGACTGCCGGCAAGTTCGAACTGTGGATATTCGTATGTGTTGGCCGTTTTTTTCATTACAGCCTCAACTCGCTCGCTGTTTGCGTGAGCATTCAGTGTGCACTGCTGCAGAAAATTCATCAGTGGATTGTTCTGATTAGGGCGTGGAAGTTTGGCCGTGTGTTTGCGTTGAGATTTGTATTTATGCTGACCATGTATTTCCCGCATTGTTAGATTGTCAAGTGAGCTGATAGATGGAATAATTACATTCTTTGCGTTCAGCCCGAAAGGCTGGACGATCGGCCCTACAAACACGGCGGGTGCATTAACACTATTCGGCTCCCGAATGCTGTCAACTGTCCGGCCCAGCCATCCCGTCTGACAATCGGACTCATCGGGAGTTGCAGTGTGCCATATCCGCATCCCGGATTCATGTGAGCGGTCTGTGTTCGGGTAGCCAACACCCTGAATGATACTAAGATGTCCCTGCTCATACAGACGCATGAATGCTCCCATTCGCGGATGGAAGCCTAATCGCGAATTGATCTTATGTATTTCATTGGGTGGCAGACGCAAAGTAGGGCGGTTTCGGGCATATTCATCATTTTCGTATGGAACGACGGTATTCAGGCCGTCATTTCCACCAGAGAGTTGAACTACTACCAGAACAGTATCGCGTTCATCACGCCTGTGTGTGGCTGCCATCATTGAACGTGTCAGGAAGTTCGGTGCCGTAGGAGCGAGTGATAATAGAGCAGAGCTTCCTAAAGTGGCCTTCAGAAAATTTCGTCGTGTATAGCTCATGGTATTTTCTCCGTAATTTAAGCTAAGTGAAATTCAGGAAGCGTAACGACAGCATGTGCAAAACAACGCAGCGTTGCCTCTTCGTCATCACTACCGATTCCCGAAGGCGATTGCAGCGCTTTCAATATGGACTCATTAACATTGGGAGCGAGATCACTTTGCAGGAATAAATTCAGTAGGAATTTCCCAGCGGATATGGGCGTTGAGCACCCGTGCCTGTTGGCCAGAACCCGGGGATTAAGTTTGTCGCCATATGGCTCCGAGCCTTGCAGCAGCGACAAAGCAAGATTGCTGCGCCCTGCGAGTGTAGCGCTGTCGATCCAATTTCGTCCGCCGGCCCAGCCGTTTGCCGTAGGCGGATTATATAGATTCTGACCTAGACCGGCCAGGTCTTGAGCAAGCTGCGTTGTGGATACGACCCCTTCCAGGGCTTGTACTATGCCCAGTGCGAACTCCATCGGGCTTTTAATCCGCCTGCGATATGCCGCCTTGGAAAAGAATAAATTGGAACGGAGCATCGTCTCAGTGAGTTTCATTATGTCGTAGTCTTTTGCGAAGGTTTCAGCCAGAGGTCTAATCATGGCAGTATTGGGCTGATCGGTTTCACAAATCAGCAAACGGTACAGCTTCCTAACCAGCATCTGCGATGTGGCAGGTTGTTTCAGCACAATCCTTACCACATCGTCGCCTGTAAAATTGCCTCGTTCATCAAGAACCTCTTTTGGATTTTCATCGTGTTCACGGGATATATAGCGAAGCTGGCTCCTAAGCACAAACCATCCTGTAAAGGCCCTTGCGGCTTCTCTGACATCTTTTTCATTGTAGTTACCGGGTCCCAGGGTGAGGTTTTTCATTAGCGTTCGTGCGAAGCTCTCATTCGGTGATGCTTTGCGGTTTGTATCTGCCCCAAGATAAATGAGTACTGCTGGGTCTTGTGAAACAGCTTGAAGCATGTCACCGAATGAATTAAGAGCATGCCTGCGAAGAAGCCGGATGTGCTGCAGCATCAACTTGGGATTTTTAACCTTGTCGCTGTTGGTGGCGAAATGGCTATGCCAAAATAGTGTCATCTTTTCAAGTAACGGATGTGGTGTCTGAATAATCCGCCGGAGCCACCAGGCTCTCAGGCTTTTGATAGAACCGGCGGCTGAGTTGTCATATCCATCGTATGTTTCATTGAAGGCTGTCATATCGGCTTGTGGTTTAAGCAGCTTGTCAATGGTTTGCTGTGGCCCGTCAGAGAGAGCCTTGTGAAGCTGGTTCCAATCGGCACCGAAGGCTGCGCGTCGAAACAAGTGTCCTGCCTGGATAAGATTCCAGGGCCGCTGAGCGTTCGGTTGGTATACAGCCCAGGCCCAACCGGGATCGGTCAGTTTATCGTCGATTGCAGAGCGTGCTTGTTTTGATTGATGTCGGTCAAGTGGTTTCTCAATTTGCTCAATCATGAGTAACTCCTTCAAGATACTGACAACCAACATAGAAAGCAGTTTGATTCAGTGGCCGAATCTTTAACATATTCACGGTTATTATAAGTCCAGCTTTATTTCCAGAATTGCTTGGGTTAGCCCCTTGTGTGTGCCAAGGCCTAACTTGGCGCGTTCAATTAACTTCACAAATGTAATGAGCAAGTCGATTCCTGCTTCAGCTTCTTCTTGAGTGCTGCCTTTCTTAACCATGTCGCTGCGCACCATCGTATCTCTGTTGGCTTTCAATATCGATGTTAACTGGGCAGTGTCGATTTCGACCAGGCTATGGGTTTCGGCAACTGGTTTTACCTTATGCTGCATCTCTCGGTTCAAGGAATCGATAAGGTCGCGGGCTAAATCATCAGTAGAACTAAGAATTAGGTATTCACCCGGCATAGCCAGGGCGGGGCGGATATTGAATCGTTGTTCCAAATTATTTTTCTCGTCGAGCCCGGAGGTGGAAAAGTAAGCTAATGAGAACTTTGTCCCTTCGTGGACTGTGCGATCGATAATCAATCCCTGCATTGCCTGCTGGCCGCGGGTGAAGTTTATAAGACCCAGTGCCTTTTGCCACGCTTCCTCAGCTACTTCATTGAACTGCTCGGGATTCTGAAGCCGCAGAATAATGGCAAAGGCCGGGAGCTGAATCTGCGGTGTGCCGATTGCTGAGTCGAATTCCTGCTCGGCTACCACAAAGCGAATTTCCGGTTTGGTTTCTGCCAGAACCTCATTGGTTAAGTCGCGCCCACTGAAGAAAATGCCCATCATATTCTCGAAGAAAATCAAGCCGGAAGTACGCTCGGGGAAGAGTTCATCTTTGGCGGAGTAGAATTGATGAAGATCGCGATAAAAACTTAATGCAGCAATTCGACGCGGTACCGACAGATTTGGAAAAACACCTTCGCCCCTCTTTTTTGGCAAGGCAAATGCGGCGGGACTTGTCGCAGATATTGTCTTGCTGTCAACGGAAGCCCGAAAGATTAATGTGTTATCTTCAACGTGTAATCCCAGTGATAGCCAATTCGAATCTCGTGTTGCTTCTAAAATTCCCGCAAAAGCAAGTGCCGCAAGAGGATTTTCGTTTTGTTGACTGAATATCTTAGCGACTTGTGGAATACCCATCAGGGGTTTGAGATTTACAAAGACTTTAGCGACTGCATCGGTCCCCGCAGTTCGTTTAGCGGCCTGGTAAGCGGGATTTGCCGTTACATTAGCGTTTTTCGTTTGTGAACGATTCTGCAGAATGTCTTTAAGCCTCTTTGCTTTATTAGTTAAAATCAGCCGCTTTCCAATAATCGTGTGTGCTTCTTTTCCGTCGAACGTCCATGCCGTGAGCCCCTGATACTCTTTGGATTTTACTATATTATATTTACCCTTTTTTTCAGCTTCCGACCGAGCAACGTTGATGAAAAACTCGTGAAACCGCTCCAACATCTGCTCATCCTCAGCGTCGATAATCAAAAACACCGTATCTTCGGGACACACTGCGAGTGTAATACCGGCTCCCGTTAGTTTCTCCAGCGCCGTTCGCCAGTCTGTGCCTAATGTAGTTTCAATAAAGCTGACAATATTGAGAAATTCTTTGAACTGAGGTTTAGATGCCTGTTGTTTGTAAATTGGTAATGCTGTTATTGTAGCAGTAGCTTTATCATTACAAAATGCTTCGAGCAGTGCTTTCGGCCTGGTTACTTCAAGCACGATTACCGCATCCTGTGGAATCCACTGGATTGCTGGGGGCAAGGTTTGTCCCGCTGCTAAGTTTTCCGACACAAAAGCGGCCAACGCTAAGGCCAGTATGAGTACAAGTTTCCGGGACATGCTATACCTCCTAAACTTCCAAAAAGTTATTAGTATTTCATCCAAATATTAAGCATTATGCCAACGAAATGTTACCGTTTTGTTACGGTTTTGTTTTTTCTTATAATTTTGTGTAAAAAATATTATATTTCCGTTTCTTCTCATACCTACCGAACAGTGAGATAAATCATAATAACTATGAGAATTGAAACTGGAAAATATAGATGCTCACCAGATTGCAATAAGAAACAGCCAGCGATTATTGTGCGGCAGCCACGGCTCGTTGGCTTGGTAATCTGCATTTGGTTCCGGGTGCATATCCAGCCAGGGACGATCATGTTCTGGCCATGCTCTGGTTATGCCGTTTACGATAGCGCCTGGCACAGCGCCTCGCGGATTCCCGGGAATTGCATTATACCGATGATGGTAGTTGGGGACAAAGACACTCCCAATCCCATCCATTGTGGATACGCCATAAGGATTTCGGCCCAGAATCCAGTGTACCTGGTTTTCCGCAATTATGCGGCCTTCTGTAAATCCAAGTTTTTCAAGCAAAATGCCCTCGTAAGCAGTATCCAAAAGTTCACGACTCTCACCGACATACCAATTATTGACATCTCGATAATGAAGAAAGAATATGAGACTGCCGTCATCGTCCCTGCGCCTTGTGATTTTGAAAGGATTGTTGCAGATAATCCTGAGTTCTTCTAATCGCATTTTAGCAATTGATTTTATTTTATGGACCAGCTTGTCTTCTGGAAAAGCAATCGCATATTCAGCTAATTCACGAAAACTCGATGTGTTTATTTTATCCTTTGGTAACAGCGTTTCCGCTCGTTCCCTGGCCGCATCTCGATATAACTGCTTTTGAGTTGCACGATAAAGGGCGAGGATTACCGGCATATTACCACCATGTTTTTGGTAGAGACGCTCCGCTATGGCGAGGTATTTTGGTATATATTTTCCCAGTAGTGCGAAACCGGGCATACAGGCGGAAGCGTTTACCATATTTTCACGAACGCGGCGTTCGTCGCCGGTGCCGGGTAAATTGTCACTTTCTTTTTCCGGCTTACCCCAATAACCGTAGCCGGAGCTGATTGTTGCTATCATATCCAGGGTTTCGGGATTTATACATTTCTCTAAAAACTCGGCGCCCCAGAGAGCTTCATCTAAAATATCTGCTTTACCGTTTTTGTCCTGGTCTAATTTGTCAAAAAAAACTTTGCGATTATCGTAAGCAAATGCCAAAGCATAAACGGACTCTGGTGTGTATCCATTGTACTTATTGTAATCACCTGCATCGTGCCAGCCGCCGGCTAAGTCTTTATAGCTACCATCAGGCATTCGAGCGTCATCAAGGTGACAAGCACCATGGAAAGAAGGAATGGACATACCACATCGCTGATAATAAAAGAATCGATAGGCTTTTTCACTTGTTTTTGAAACCAATAGATTGTTACGAATTTCAAAAGGCGGAGAGTAATAAGCTTTTCTGTTAATTACAGTTTCAACAACATAACGGCCGGACGTCTTAAAGACTGAGAAATCTCCTTGCCAGTGATATAAATCCCATTGGCGGAGATAGCCCTGCTCTTTGAACTTTCCAGTAAATGCTTTTGTATTATTTTCAAGATTGATTAGCGAAAAAGAACCCGGAGGTTGACGCAGAGAAGTAGATGATTGAAGTATGATGCCCTTCGCATTTGATTTTGTTTCATAACCAAGCTGGTCAACTAATATATCTATATGTGGATTGCGGTTGAGATAGATTTCTGTATCATCGATATAAAATGGTTTATTCTCTTTTGTTTCGACGGCAATTTGAACCTGCCGAGCGGTGTGGCACCGCACAGCATGCAGAGAATATTTGTACCAGCCATTTTCACTCTCGACCGGTTGACTGACTTCTTGTTCGGCTATCTTAATAAATGGAGTACGGTTTCGGCGAGTGTACCAAATTGCCTTCAGGGTGATTTCTTGTTCGGGTGCTTTCTTTATCCAAACAGATGCATCGCAGGAAAAGATATCCTGATCTAAGCGCAAGGCGATTGTTCTTGCGCCGCTTAGGCCCACATTAGTGATATTCTTTCTGACCTCCTCGCCGGCATTGTATTGGCTGTAATATATCGTTCCCTTCAAAACATTTGAATTTGGTGTTACTCGTAGCGATTTCGTTCCCGTACGAGCGACATCTTTTACAATTCTTATTTCACTCCTGCCGTCTTCTGTTACAACACCTATCGGGAACCAGCCGCCATAATTACACAGATTCGTTTTGATTTTTGTTAAATCGTTTTCAAATGAATAATTAGGTGCGACATTCATTTTTTCTGATGCAGCTCTTACCTGAGATGGCGAGATAAATGAGACAAAGATGATGTGGAAAATAGTAGTTAGAGCTAATGTAAGTTTTGTGGAAAGTAATAGATTCATATCTGTCCTCATCGGTTGTACTGGGTAGCTATTGAGCTGTAATAATATAAAAAGAGTTTTCAGTGTAGTAATCTGCATATAGTTACTAATCTATGAGCAGATAATATTTTGCTAAGTACTTCCTACTCGGGCCACTTCCCGTTGCGAATATCACGCAATACCAACCTGCTCGGATCAATGACCACGTAGCTTATCTTTTCGCGTCTCCATGTATAAGTAATATGAACAAGGCCGTCGGAGGCCAGAATTGCTGCAGGATAGGCACCGTAGGCCCTTTTTCCGCCAATAGTGTTTTCGTCCTCCAGTTTCAGTGCCGCCTTCCAGTTCTTACCATCAGTCGAGACCGCCACATTCAATTGGTCCCTTCCTCTTGTAGAGTGGTTATATACGAGCAGTTGCCTCCCATCTGTTAAAGTAACAGCATCAATGCCAGCGCTGGGATTGGGCAGTATCGAGGGTACTAATGGACTCCACGTTTTTCCCAGGTCGGTTGACCACGATTGTCGTAGGATCCCGCGACTGCGGCAAAGAATCTGGAGCTTTCCATCCGGATAAGTGAGGATTGTGGGCTGAATAACCGGAAATTTCTTACCATCGTTAAGTGCTTCTGTTCTGCTCCAGGTTTTACCGAGGTCCGGAGTTATTTCCATATGCACTCGCCATCCTTTGTCTTCCGTACTCGAGCTGCAAAGCAGAGATTTATCAGAGAGTTTGACCGGTTTAGCCCTGACAGGTCCGAAGATACCTTCAGGCAGCCGCCGTGGTTCGGACCATGTTTTGCCCTGGTCATTCGATACG
>CBDURK010000024.1:0-14817 GCA_965369645.1 uncultured bacterium
AAGCCATCCTCTACATATTCGAGGAAGTTCTTAACGGTAACAGGTGCGGCCTGGGTATTAAGCTCAAGAACGATATTGCCCATACTTGTTTGGAGCTTCACCAGATTCGTTTCCGACTTCATCATATTCCTTTCAATGCTCGTCTCTTTCATTCCCTCGCTGCAGCCGCATACCAAAACAACAGCCGTCAACATTCCACAATACCAGGATTTCCTAATCATAATTTTCACCTCTGAAAAAACCTTAATTCATATAAATGTGTCGATTAAGTGTTACTATCTATTTTTCGTTCCATTGATTTTTTTGGATCGATGCCAGAATCTTCTCGGCGCATTCCAGTGCGGCCAGACCTTCTTCGGCACTGACCTCAGGCATATAATCACTGTCCATAACGGCCCGCAGAAAGTTCTCCTGCTCCAGACGGATAGGCTCTTTATCATCTATGTCAAGCTCTTCGATGTGCAATAAATCCGGCCAATTTACAGTCGACAGGTCGAAATCTCCAGCCTCTTGATGCTCATTTATCCACTTAAGAACGTTGGTGTTCGGGTCGGCTTTTATTACAATACCGCTCTTTTTAAAATAATCCAGGCTGACATACACCTGCCGGCTGAACACTCTAACTTTTCTTTCCGTTTTCAGGGCCAGTCTCGAAGCGGTAACATTCGCAATGCAGCCGTTCTCGAATACAATTCTTGCGTTACAGATATCTTCCTTTTCCCCGATAACACCGAGACCGACTGCGTCTATTTTCCTGATTTTACTCGCCGCCAGGGACAGGATAATATCTATATCGTGAATCATCACATCCAGTACAACGCCGACATCTGTCGAGCGGAAAGGATAAGGACTGATGCGGTTGGCCTCGATAAATTTCGGCTCGATATCGAGCCTTTTGATGGCCTGAACAACGGGATTACATCGCTCGGAATGACCCACTGCGGCAATAACGTTGTGCTTCTTTGCAAGCTCTGCAATCTTTTTGCCTTCGGTGACATTGGCCGCAAGCGGCTTTTCAATCAGTACCGCGATATTGTTTTTGATAAACGTTTCTGCCAGATTCAGATGGGTTACGGTTGGAGTTGCAATCGTAACCGCATCAACCTTGCCGAGGATATCATTATAATCGGAAAACGCCGAGCAGTTATATTGCTCCGCCAGTGGCCTGGCCTTGTCGGCATCGATATCGACCACGGCAATAAAATCACTTTGCTCCAGTTGGTCATAGACTTTAGCGTGTATGGCCCCCATTTTTCCTGCGCCAACGACAGCAGTTCTCACTTTTGTTTTTTGCATTGTTTACCTTTGGTTTGCTGTTTTGCTTCCATGCCAAACTCTACTGTCTGCGGTTAATCGATACTTACACTTAATGTCATCTAAACGTCTCGAGATATCTGCCGTACTGATGCTTGCTGCTGTTGGTTATGCTGTCAATTATAGCCTGGACATTTTCATCGAGTCCGTTCTCCTGCGCCAGAGTTTTTGCATTTTCCAGCAACGAACCTGTCTTGCGGTAGAGTTTTTTATAAGCGCCGACTATTAGCGTTTGCTGTTGTTCGTTCAGGCCGGCTCGTTGTAAACCTCGCTTATTAACACCCCGAACCTTTGGTGGATAATGCCCGCTGATGGTCAGGAAAGGCGGTATGTCCCGGGTGATTCCGGCAAGACCCGCAACGTAACACCACTTGCCTATAGTAACAAACTGGTGCGACCCGGACAGGCCGCTGAACCAGGCACCGTTATCGATTTTGCAGTGACCGCCGATCTGAACGAGATTGCTTATAACAATCTTGTCTCCAAGAGTGCAGTCGTGACCAATGTGTACGCCGACCATAATGAAATTATTATTGCCAATTGTGGTATGCATCCCCGGATGCATACCCGGGTGAATTGTCACCTGCTCGTGAATGACGTTTCCATCGCCCATCACAAGCCTGCCGATTTCGGCATCTACGCTCAAATTCAGCGTCTGCGGCCGGGAACCAATAACGCAATTCGGAAAAAAATGATTATTCTCTCCGATTTTGACATCCTTGCTAATCACCACATTGGCTTCGAGTATGGTACCTGTCCCGATTGAAACCCCGCTATCGACAAAACAATTGGGCCCAACCTTAACTCCGTCAGCCAGCTCGGCATCTTTATGAATTACTGCGCTTGGATGGATCTGTAATTCCATTCTTTTTCTCTTACCTCCGAGAATTATCGGTAGATTTATATATTGGTTTCAGATAATAACAAACAATTATCACATTAAAATATTTTCTATACCTTCTCGTCGTCAACGAGCATAAATTTAATTTGAGCTTCGGCGACTACCTTATCGCCTACCATTGCCTTGCACCGACAATGTGCCGTTCTTTTCCTCAATCTGATCGTCTCGGCAGTAAGAATAAGCTGGTCGCCGGGAACAACGGGTTTTCGCAGTTTTACGTTATTCATACCGAGCAGCATTGCCAGTTGCCCGGTATGTTCCAGCCTCTGTGCAAACAACAAACCGGAGACTTGTGCCATTGCTTCCACGATAAGAACTCCGGGCATAATAGGAGTGCCGGGAAAATGTCCCTGGAAAAACTGCTCGTTAAAACTTACGTTCTTTATGCCCTTTATTCGAGTATGCCCTTCGATTTCAATTACTTTGTCCACTAATAAAAATGGGTATCTGTGCGGCAGAATTTTCGTGATCTGGCGAATATCGAGCAGTGCATCAGTTCCGAACCTGGCTATTTGCTCCTGCTGCTGGGCCGCTTCGTATAATTTCTTTGCGAGTTGCTGGTTGAGCGAATGGCCGCTCTTATAAGCAACAATTCTGCCCTTGATTGCTCGACCCACCAGTGCAAGATCTCCGATTAAATCAACAATCTTATGCCGAACACACTCGTCGGGAAATCTGTAACTGTTCTTAATAGGGCCGTCTGAGTTGATGACTAAAAGGTCTCGGGGGGTGATGTGTGTTCCCATTCCCCGGTTCTGAAACTGCTTGGCTTCAGCTTCGAGTAAAAAGGTGCGGGCCGGTGCCAGATTTTTCTCGAAACTCTCCGGTGTAAGACGACAACTGAAAATCTGCCTGCCGATACCGGTGTGACCGCCGTAATCCAGGTCATAAGTCAGATTTAATCCGTCGTCGGAATACGGCAGGGCGTAAATACAGGCATCGCCGGCGGTAATAGTAACGGGCTTCTGGATAACAAATTCTTTCCGGCTAACATTCTGCTCAACCAATCCGGCGTGTTTAAGGACCTTGAAATATTCGGCACTGCTGCAGTCAGGGGCCGGTAACTCTGCGCCGTTAACTTCTACGATAAGATTATCAATCTCAAGTGCATTGACTGCGGCAAGACAATGTTCGATGGTTTCTATACTCACCGCACCTTTTTTTAATGTTGTGCGGCGGCTGCGCTCGGCAATATTGGATGCAACTGCGCTAATCCGTACCGGCTCGGGGACATCTGTCCGAACAAAAGTTATCCCCGAATTCGTAGGAGCGGGCCGGAAAACAAGCTTTGTTTCCTCACCTCCGAACAAGCCAAGACCGTGTATCTTGCCCTCACTCTTTATCGTTTTCTGCAGCTTCAAGTCTTTCTACCCTCTTGATTAGTTGCTTTATCTGCTTTGCCATATCAGGCAAACGTCTCCTGGCGATGATTATCCGGAATTCCTCTTTCTTTTCGAGCGCTGGGGTACCAAACAATGTTTGTCTGGCTGGTACGTCCTGAATAACGCCTGATTGTCCGGCAATCATTGCTCCATCACCTATTTCAATATTGTCCTTCAAAGCGGCCTGGCCTCCCATGACAACACCATTACCGAGCTTGCTACTGCCGGCGATGGCACACTGTGCTGTTATTAGACAGCATTTACCGATGACTACGTTATGGGCTATATGAACAAGGTTATCTATCTTTGTACCGGTTCCTATTATAGTATTATCAAATTTGGCTTTGTCAATGCAGCAGTTGGCTCCTATCTCGACAAAATCTTCAATTATAACTGAGCCATTGTGCGGAATAAGTCTGTGTGCGCTATCGATAAATGAATAACCAAAGCCGGTTGAGCCGACCGTGCTGTTTGCCTGAATCACCACATTGTTACCTAAACGGCAGTTATGATAAATAACGACATTGCTGTCAAGCCGGCAATTGCTGCCGATTTTTGAATTTTGACCTATTTTGCATCCGCATCCGATTACACTGTTTGGGCCGATTTCAACACCATCGTCAATCACTACGTATGCGCCAACGGAAACACCTTCGGCTATCTTGATATTTTGCCCAAGCCTGGCGGTTGGGTCAATCCCCGGTGTAACTGCCTTTAGTTTAATCGCAAAAATATTCAGAACTTCTATTAAAGCGGTATTAACATTTTTGACGACCAGTTGCGGTTTTTCTAAATCCTCAATACATTCGGGAACAATAACTGCGAGAGCACTGGAATCTGCAAGGGCTGCCTTATATTTATCACCTGAGACGAAAGTAACTTCATTTTCGCCGGCAGTTGCGACCGAGCCCACTCCTGTTATTTCTTTTGATAGAACGCTGGAGGAGTTGCTCCCGATTTTATCGGGGTCGGCCCCAAGCCTTTTTGCTAATTGTGCAATTGTTAAACTCATTTGTTACTTTAGAAAAACACGGGCTAAATCAAACACCGAAATGAAAATTACAGTAATTGATTAATTCATTACCCATCACTCACCTTACTTAAACAGATACTTTTTTGTACGTCTAATACCGAACTAACCTAAAGACGCTTCGTTCGGGCATCAGGCACCGAATATCCATTCTGTATCTTTACATTCCAAGTTTTGACTGCATTTTATCCAACTGGGCTATAACCTCATTAGTAAGGTTAACACACCCGTCATTATAAAGCACTTTATGGGTGCTGAGAGCCATTACGAGCTCCTCATATCTTTGGAAAGGAAATTCAGGCTCATCCGCTCCAAGTACGATATTCAGACCTTTTTCAGCGGCCAGCTCCTTGGTTATCCGAAGTATTTCTTTATAAATCTTTTGTGTCCATTGCATTTCTTTTAAGGCTCTTCGACGGGGATTAGTCTCCTGGAGGGCCTTAAGCTCACTTTGTGTTCGTACCATCTTCTGAAATGTTTCCATATATTCGCTGCTGTCGGGTTTATATACCCTAAGACTGTCTGCCAGTACCTGACCCTCTGTGGCGAGTGTCTTTTCCTCTGAATCCATTTTAACCTTTTCGGCAATCAATCTTTCTCTGAATTTGAGAGTTGCCTTACAATTACGCAGGGCACTGTGGACACTGACTACCCCAATTTTCAAAGTTGACCCGGTAACATTCGGCTGGGCCTGGAGATATTCATAGCCCGTTGCCAGAATAATCGCACCCACCAGACAACCTAAAACCATCGTCCTGAATTTCATAAATTACCCTTTCCAGATTTACACCTGATTCATAATTCAATATTGCAGTTGTACATCCGCCAAAGGCGGAATCTGTTTAAAACAATCCTCTCATAGAGAAACTGAATACTCTGGTTTCGTCCTCATCGTCTTTCATAAACGGCACGGCAAACTCGAACCTCATCGGCATCGGCCCGGACCATTGCGGGATAAGTATCTGTATGCCTGTCCCGATCGAAGCGCGGTAGGGACCCGTATCTATTGCACCGCTGTCCACGAAAAACAAAGCCGAAAGATTGTCACTTATCACAGGAACCGCCACTTCGGCATTGGCTAAAAATATCCACTCGCTGCCTATCGGGTCTTTCCGCTGCGGATCGACCACATTGGTCTGCAAACCTCTTGTACTGACGCCTCGATAGTCAAAACCTCTGATACTGTAAGTGCCCGTTCCGCCGCCGTAAAATCTTTCGAAAGGTGGTGCATAACTCAACGTTGTTGCTCCAAGAAGCTTCATAGCCAGAACAGTTTTGCGATCAGCTAAATCCTCGTGAAGAGTTCTGAATCCCACAATGTTTCCCTGCAATATTCCGAAAGTCTCATTGCCGACGACCTGCTCATAACCGACATTAAACCTATAGCCATCGCTCGGATTAAATTTATCGTCCCTCAAATCCCTTCCGATACCGAACCTTACTCCGGTGAGGAAGGTATAACCTTCAACATCCTTTATCTCTTTCGGTGCTTGTACATAGACACTGTCAACTTCAACATTTTCCGCTCTAAATCCGATACTTCTTCGCCAGTCGTCCTCGTATCGCTTCTCGAAACCTACATATCCCTTTGTCCTGCCTTCGTCGTACAGCCTGTGGTCGCCGCTTCTTTCTATTTCTCTCTCCCAGCTTGAGCCTGACAAATTAAGTGAAACGGGTTTGTCCCTGAAGTATGGTTCTGTGAATGAAACAGAATACTGGCTGACTACGGTGCCCGGCTCCAGTGCAACTCTCAAAGTTTGCCCGGCGCCTTTGAAAGCATTTCCGGTGATGAATTCTCCGAAGTTTTTCGGCCAGTCCGTAATATCGAAATTGCGCTGCTCCAGAACCACCTGACCAATAATGTCAGAGTCACTGGAAACGCCGCCTGCAAACATCAGAGAGCCGGTTTGTCCCTCTTTGATGTCCACTTTTATGTCCTTGGCGTTATCAGCTCCGCTGGCAGGTGTAACGGGCCTGATAATCACCTCCTGTGACAATGTCATCTGCTGAACGTATCGTTCCAGCTTGCCGTTTCCTTCTTTGGGAGCTAAATCAGCGTTGTAAAACTCACCCGGCGTAAAACCATACTCGTCCAGCACTCGCCGAATGACTTTATCCTGCGTCTGCTCATTGCCGGTTATGTCAACCCGGGCGACCCTGAATTGATTGCCTTCTCTTATATTAAATTCAAGATTTACAATGTTGGGGTCCTTGGTAAACTTGTGCTCTTGAGCAACAATGGCGTCCACAAAGCCGTTTTCACGGTATAACTTCAGGACCTGCGCGACATGTGCCTGGGCTCTTCGATTATGAAAAACATCTCCGGTTTCCAACTGTAATCCTTCCAGCAGTTTTTCATTGTTGAAGTGAGTAGCGCCGGTAAAGTAAATCTTCCCGACAGAATAGCTCGGACCCTCGTTAATTTCGAATGTTATATCCACCTTGCCGTTGGTGAAATCTTTTTTATCTTTTATATCGAAATCGAGAAAGCCCCTTTCGTGGTAAATAGTCTGCAGCCTTGCGACATCCTCGGCGGGCACCTCTTCGACAAAGAAGGCGGGCCAGAAAAACCATTTCCTTGTTTTTGTCTTTATGGCGTTTCTAAGCGCTGAGGTCTTTATGGAATCATTGCCGCTGAAATTCACTGATGCGACTTTGACTTTTTGCCCCTCGTTAAAAGTATAAACCACCCGGCCCTGCTCTAATTGCTCGCTGTCGAGGGTTACCTCGGCGAAGGGGAAGCCTTTTTTGCGATAAAATTCTGCAAGTGTCCTTCTGTAAGCGTCGGCCAGGATCGGATCAAGATAGTCGCCCACTTCAAAATCAACTCTTTTGAGCAGGGCTTTGTCCTTAAATGCCCGGTTGTTCACGAAATCAATGGATCGGATAACGTTTCTGTCGCCGTCTTCGGCAACCGGCTTCTTTAGCTTGTCATCCGCTCGGCTGGCGTTAGAAGCGCAGCCAGGGTACATGCTCAAAAGCATAATCGATATCAGGACAGTTAAAATCGTATTTCGCATATCAATAGTTATCATCAATTATCAGAAGGGCACTCCTTCGCCGGCCGGAATTTCGACGCGGGAGGCATTTTCAAACTTTGTAATTCTTTCTCTGAATGTCAGTTTAACAGTTCCTGTCGGCCCATTTCTCTGCTTGGCTATTATCAGTTCGGCCGTATTGTTGGGCTCATAGTCGTCTTCATTTTTTTTGTAATAGTCCTCACGGTGCAGAAGCATAATAACGTCTGCATCCTGCTCTATACTGCCGCTTTCACGCAGGTCGCTCATCCGGGGCTTATGACCCTCCCTAGCTTCCGCGGAGCGATTCAACTGGCTTAAAACGATAACAGGGACGCTTAGCTCTCTTGCCAGGGCTTTGAGATATCTTGAGATTGTGGTGATTTCCTGCTGGCGAGATTCATTCCGCCCGGAGCCGAGGTGCATTAACTGTAGGTAATCGACCAGAATGCAGCTTATATCGTGCCTGCTCTTAAGACGCCTTGCCTTGGCGCGAAGTTCGAGGGGCGTCAGGGTCGAGGTGTCGTCGATAAAAATCGGAGTCTCGGACAGCTCCGCACAGGCATCGGCGAGCTTCTTGTAATCTGAATCGCTCAGGAGGCCTCTTCTAACTTTCTGGCTGTCGATTTCACTGATGCTGCACAAAAACCTTTCAGCCAACTGCTGCTTGCCCATTTCCAGTGAGAATATCGCGACGGGAGTTTTCTCCATCAGGCCGATATGCTCTGCGATGTTCAGCGCGAGCGAGGTCTTTCCCATACTGGGCCTTCCTGCTACGATTATCATCTCACCATCCTGCAGGCCGCACGTCAATTCGTCAAGCTCGTAAAAACCGGTTGGCAGGCCGGTGACATGAATGCCCTGGCGTTTCTCTATAAGCTCAAAGGAGCGGGCTACCAGGTCCTTCAGCGACGAGGCGCTGCCGCTTATATTTTTATCGGTGATTGAAAACATTTTCTGCTCGGCTTCGTCAAGGACCTCTGCCGTCTCACCGATCTGGTTGTATGCGCTGTCGAGGATTTCGCCGGCTGTGCCTATAAGCTCACGAAGGAGCATTTTATCTTTTACAATGCCGGTATAATAACCGACGTTGGCCGAAGAGGGCACGGAGTCAAGAATCTTCACGATATACTCGACGCCCACTTCTTCGAGCTGATTGCGCTTGATAAGCTCTTCACGAAGCAGCACGGCGTCTATACCTATGCCTTTATTTTTTTCATATAGAGTGATAAGGGCGTCGTATATATAGCGGTGCTCGACTCGGTAAAAGGCCTCCGCCGTCAAATGCTCGACGACGTCGCCGATACATTCCGGGTCAATCAGCATTGAGCCTAAGACCGCGGCCTCGGCGGCCAGCGATTCGGGCATACTGCGCATAGCCGAAAGGTCGCTGCCGGCATTCGACTTGGCGCTGACGGAGCCGGCCGGTCTGAGCTTTTTTATCCTTTGCCCTTGTGAACGCGTTGTATCGTTTTTGGTTTCCATTGCTTTACAAGTCTTACTCAACTCCCTTCCTCCGGCCCAACCGAGCTTGTCGAAGTCCTGAATTCAAAATTTCAGGCGGTCCTGGATTTTACATGCCAGCACGCTAACAGTCAAATACTTGTTATAATTATTGTTCATCAGATGTTCCTGTGCTGGTAAGGGGGTTTTTATCACACTTAACAGGAATATATTAGAAAATTTAATTTGAAACTTCCGCATTTTCTTATTCATAATCATCTTTGTGCCAACAGAGGCGGGTAGCTGGGAAAAAACATTTACGCTCGCCAGGGGCGTCTTCTTCTTAGTTTGCGGGAGAGGATGTTTTTGGCGATGAGGGCATCTTCTATTACCTGAAAATCGAGCATTCCCACGCAAGCGAAGTCGGCGCCGTTTTCGAAGGCATACCTGAAGCCGTTCCTCGGATGTATGGCGCCTGCGGCCAGGACCTTATAGGCGATCCAGGGCTTTTTGACTTTGCTCATAAATTCGATGGTTTTATCCGGCTCTATGCACCACATATTATCGTGTTCGGGCAGGCCGACGGCGGGGCGTTGCTCTTTTGGAGTGGCGGACCAGTAATTATCTTTGTGCAGGGTCTTCATATAAAAATCGACTTCTACACCGGCCTTTTCAAGAGCCATCGGCACAGCTAAATCGTGACATGCGAGGCCGGCAACGAGGCCGTTTTCCTTGATGAACGCTACGGCCTTTGCGAGCAGGTCAAGGCGGCCGACTCTTGTCCATGTGTCGCTGACCTGCCCCTGAATGAATGCTCCTTCGGCGCCGTTATCAATCGCTATTTTTATCCTGCCGGTCAGGTCGTTCGATTGCGGAAAGCACTGAGCGAGCCATTGTATCTTGCCGCCCCTTTCGTTGCGGTATTTATTGATGACTCTGATGGTCGGGTCGTTGCCGTTGGCGTGCGGGCTGTTGACGGTCGATATCATGGTGTTGATACCGCTGTCTTCGCAGATTTCCCAGGTCTCCATAATCTTTTCATCTGTAAAGTAGTGCCGCAGCAGGTCCGAGACGTAAATCAAATCCCTGTCGTGAGCAAAACCGTTTATCAGATTGCCGCCGCATATTAGCCTGCTTATATTAAGCTTGCCGATTTTGCCTGTGGGCAATTTACTACCGGGAGCGCTGCGTTCGGTTCTGTTTGCTTTTGCGGTTTGTCTGCCGAGAAGGATTTTCTCTTCCAGAGACAAGCCAAGGCCCGCACCAGTTGAGGCGATGACGGATTTCTTTATAAAGCTGCGCCGGTCTAAATTTTCTGACATAATTTATTTATCCAGTATTTCAGTGGTTTTATCGCCGATGAATATAGCATCACCCTTTAGTCCTTCGGCAGTTTGACAGCCGATTAGAATAAAGACAACAAAAAATAAAATAACCGATAGAAGTATTTTCTTAATCATTTTCAAGCTCCTTTGGCCGGGCTATCTGTTCTTAAAAAGGGATGGCTCGGTGGATTTTAGAAACAGGTAGTATAGTTTGCCTTCCTGATAAGTCTGTCCGGCTAATTTGCCGGCTTCATCGCCAATACCCATATAGACATCGCAGCGGCCCGGAGCGCGTATTGCTCCGCCGGTGTCCTGGTCGAGGGCAAAACCGCTGTAGAACTGGTTGGAGACCGTTCCGCCTGTATTCCGGGGCAACCGGGTGGAGATGAAGGTCAGGCACCCGCGGGGGAAAATCGACTTGTCGGTGGCGATAGTCCTTAAAGGTATTACCTGCTCGTTAAGGCTGCCGCGGGGCTCGCCGTCCTGTGCCTTAAAGAAAACGAATCGCGGATTACGCCAGACGTATGTATCAACCAGGTTCGGGTTGCTTTTGAAGTAAGCTATCATTGCCGTTAGACTAAGCTGGTCGGTTCTTAATTTGCCGTCATTGACGAGTTCTTTAGAAATGCTCTTATAATCATGTCCGTTGTTGGCGGCGTAGCCAACGGTGATAAGTTTGCTGTTGGGCAGTCTTATCTTCGCTGAGCCCTGAACATGGGCAATATATACCTCGAACGGGTCACTGAGCCAAAGCAGCTCGGTACCGGCCAGCATTTTAGTCGATTCGATTATAGCCCGTGGTGGATATTGCGTAACCACGCCGCCCGTGCTGCGCTGGCCGAGGGTTTCGCCTTCCGGGCCTTTAATCAAATCCTTCGGCATTTTGTAAAGCGGATATTTAAAGCGCTCGGTGCGTTTCATAGAGCCGTCGAAAATCGGGGTGTAATAGCCCGTGAACAGCACTGTCCCGACATCGTCACATCCTACCGACATATAGACATCGAACTTTGCTCGAATTGCCTCGTTCATACTTCTGGCAGTCAGACGTGAATTCATCATCTCGGCGAATGCTTTCAGGCTGTCAACCGCTCTGGTGTGGGTAACATCCCCGAGAGGAAAGAATTGCCGGCTGGAAGGTTTCCGCAGATAGTTAAGGCTGCGGTCTATCGCGGTTTGCAGATCGGCCAGGTCGAAACATGCCATCGTAAAATCGGGAATCTCGTAAGGATCCGTTATTTTCCTTAGAGCCGATTGGCCGGGCAGCAATGGTTGATCGTAAGGAGTTTTGGCCCTTTGCCGGCTCCTGCAGCCGGCGATAAAGGTTGTTATAAGTAATAATGCTGAAAGTAGAATTTTACTCTTCATTGCGTGCTCCAAAAATCCGTTTTTGATTATTTGCCAATAACAATGTCAAAAAACTGTATTTTGATATGTTACACGAATTGCGGGAGATTTTGAAAATAATAATTCACACAAATTATGGTTTCTTTTGTTTTTGTATCTTTTGTAACAGCTATAAAATCGAATAATTGTCCAGTAGATTCTCCCATATTCTGTGGAATAGTTATATAGCTTCAAGGTTGCTTTTCCCGGTTAAATTTGGTATTAAAGGGGGCGAGAAATTGAAAATTCACGTTGGTTGAAGTATGGAGGTTATTATGTGTCATAATTGTATGAACAGGAGAGAGTTCGTAGGTTTAACAACAGCGAGTATTACCGGTGGAGTTCTGGGTCTTGGTGCTCCTGCTCTTGCCAGCCGGAGAGTTGGAGAATGGAATCCTGATAAGCCATTTATCGTCACAGGGGAAAAATTAAAGGTCCAGCCGGTTCTTATGTATAAAGTTTCCCAGCGAAGGCATGCAACTTCCTGGAAATCGTGGGGCGATGTACAAACCGAGCAGGCGGCAACCCAGGAGGTGAAGAGAATATCAAATGAGCTAAAATCGTTGTCTTCCGGGGCTGATTTTTCCTTTGAAGTGCTGCCGGTTATTAAAGTCAAAACGGTCGAAGAGGCATTAAGAGTACATAAGAATGATTATGACGTAATCATTGTCTATCCGGCTACAGGTTCGGGTGATTTGCTCAGGGCGTGTTTTGCAAAGGAAAAAGACAAAGACACGATAATATTTGCCAGACATCGTTCCGGCTCGACTTATTACTGGTATGAGGCACTTAGCGTCAGGTATCTGAAAACAGATGAAAACGAATCGGAACAAAACAATTGCTTTGATCATGGAGGTGTTCACGTAGATGACGTTGTAGTTGATGATACGGGGGAGCTTCTTTGGAGGCTGAGGGCCCTTTATGGACTTAAGAATTTTATCGGCGCAAGGATTGTTGCTCTTGGCGGTCCATGGGGAAAGTATGACTCGAAGGCTCCGGCAGTTGCTCGTGAAAAATATAAAATTGAGATTATAGAAGTCGGCTACAATGATGCTGCACCGCGTATTAAGAGTATCCAAAAAGACCGCAATCTTGTTTCAAAGGCCGAAAAGTGGGTGGAAAAGTACGTTTCTATTCCCGGTACAACTCTTATGACGGATAAAAAGTTTATGGTTAAAACTTTTCTGTTGTATTGTGTTTTCAAGGAGTTGATGCAACAAAATGATGCGTCCGCGTTCACAATCAAGAATTGTATGTCCACTGTAATACCGATAGCTCAGACAACTCCCTGTCTGACTCTTAGCCTGCTCAATGATGAAGGAATGCTTGCTTTCTGTGAGTCGGATTTTGTTGTGATACCATCGGGGATTTTATTGCATTATATAACGGGCAAACCCGTGTTTCTTCATAACTCAACGTTTCCGCATAACGCGGTAGTTACCTGCGCGCATTGCAGCGCTCCACGCCGGATGGACGGGAGTCGCTATGAGCCGGCTAAAATTTTAACACATTTTGAATCCGAATACGGCGCGGCACCTAAGGTGGAAATACCCGAAGGGCAGGAAGTGACATTCGTTGATCCTGAATACAGCTCGGGCCGGTGGATCGGTTTTAAGGGTGTTGTAAAAAGTAATCCGTTTTTGGATATATGCCGTTCTCAACAGGACGTGGAAATTCAGGGTGATTGGAAGAAGTTGAAAAAGGAAGTGCGTGACTCACACTGGATGATGGCTTACGGTGATTATCTCAAAGAACTCGGTTACGCATCCCGGAAAATCGGCATCAGGTGGGAAAATATTTCAGAAACAACATAATAAGGAGGCAGGACTATGAGAAGGCAAAAGAAACAATTCTGCGTTTTTCTAACGTTTGTTTTGGCAATACTCGTCACTTCATCCTCAGCGGCAGCCCAGCCATTTAGTGCAAAACGGCTGGCTGATAAGATTCTAAATGACTGCGATGTTAAAGGCGGCCTGATTGTGCACGTTGGTTGTGGTGACGGGCGCTTGACCGCGGCGCTGCGCGCTAACGAGAGCTATTTAGTGCAGGGCCTGGATACAGAACTACAGAATTTGGAAAAGGCCCGCGAATATATTCACTCGCTTAATCTTTACGGCAAGGTGTCAGTTGACCGGTTGAAAGGCAGACGGCTTCCTTATATCGATAACCTGGTGAACCTGGTGGTGTCGGAAAATCTTGGTGCTACTGCCGATAGCGAAGTTATGCGGGTTTTGTGTCCTGACGGTGTGGCGTATATAAAGAAAGGCGGCCGGTGGATAAAGAAGGTCAAGCCGCGTCCGAAAGAGCTGGACGACTGGACGCATTATCTGCATGATGCATCGAACAACGCCGTCTCGCACGATACGGTCGTTGCTCCGCCGAGCCGCATGCAATGGATGGGCAGTCCGAGATACGCACGTCACCACGACCGAATGTCGAGTGTAAGTGCGGTTGTTACGACAGGTGGAAGGGTCTTCTACATCTTCGATGAAGCTCCGCGCGCGTCGATCCTGGTTCCGCCGGAGTGGTCGCTGATAGCGAGGGACGCCTTCAATGGCACTATCCTGTGGAAGCGGCGGATAGATACCTGGTTCACTCATCTCTGGCCGCTTAAGAGTGGGCCGGCACAGTTGCCCCGCCGACTGGTAGCAGATGGTGAGCGGGTGTATGCTACGCTCGGTATCGACGCGCCGGTTACAGCCTTCGATGCAGCGACAGGCAAAACCATCCGAACGTATGAGGGGACCGAAAACACCGAGGAGATAATATTCTCAGAAGGCGTTCTGTTTCTGCTGGTTAATAAGCAGACCGAAAAACCTGATTTTTCCAACTTAAAGAAGATTAACCAGGCATACAGGGGAAAATTCTGGGATGAGCAGCCCAGAGAAATTATGGCAATCAGCGCAGACAGCGGAGATGTCCTGTGGACTTGCGAACAGCGTGTCCTGCCCGTGACATTAGCGGCTGACGGCCGGGGCGTTTTCTTCCACGACAGCCGGAGCGTTGTTTGCCTTGATCGAAA
>CBDURK010000025.1:0-14711 GCA_965369645.1 uncultured bacterium
ACTGGAGGCTCCGTCCGGGTTCTTTCTGGAGCAGGCCCAGTTTTAAAAGTGATACTCCCCGAGGCAGGTTATTAGTCAACGTAGCTAACAAAACACTTCTCGGTACAGGCTCAATAAGCTGTGAGGTGGTAAGGGCCGTCCTCATCATTTCTCCACGCTTTGTTTGAAGCTCTTCGAACTTTTTTATGGCCTCTTGTATCTTGGTCATCTTGGTATTTACCAGTTTTTCCTTAACCCCACAGGCGCGCTGACGTATCTTGATAGTCATAAATGAACCGCATAACGCTATCATCACCACCCCAAACAAAACAAGGTACAACAGGTTTGTTCTGCTTGATTCGGTGTTTTGAACATAATCGTCCGGTACAAAATTTATATTAGCCATTATTTACTTTGCCTCCTTTTTGGCTGACTATATCATTGTGCTCGGCTTTGTCTCTACGACAGGCTGAGACCAAAGGCGGTTGCCCAGTTGACCTCACATTTTCTTCTTTCTTTCGGAGTATCGGCGGCCTTTTTATCATCTTTGGGGCCTCCGCCAAGGCGACAGGGCTCAGTTATCTCAACTGCAGCAAGACAATCTCCCACCTGTGCCGGTATATCTAATTGTTTTGCTATCGTCACGCACATTTCTTTATCTATTGTAGTCTGACTTGTAAGGAAAACCAGACGCCCTACCTGGCCTCTTGGATTCATCGAGGCGAACTGCCGTCTGCACTCGGTTAAATCCAGTACCAGCTTGTTTACTGATTTCTTGTTATTCAGTTGGCTCAGCCCTGTAGATAACGAACGGGCAAAAAGCAGATTATTATGACGACAAATTACGACATTTGTATAGTTTGCCTCGATACAAACGAGCATTACAATTGCTTGAAGATCCAATTGGCGACGAGCGAAAAATTTGCTATAGCAGTTTGCCAGAGCTGTCGGCCAAATACCTATGGACTTAATCGAAAGACCGACCTTTTCGTATATCGCAAGATGTCTGTCAATAATCTTACGCTCCGCTGCTATTACAAGGGCATTGTCCTGTTCCATTGGGATGTACTTTATCATGGTGTTTTCCTGGATAGGCTCAAACGGAAGTTTCTGTTTTATCTTTGAAAAGATGGCCTCTTCGGCATCGTTGCCATCTGATTTCGGCATTTTTATATTATCGATAAATACCTCGCGGGCAGGCAATGCCGCGATCACTTCTTTGCCTTGAAAATCACCTTTCGATATCAGTTGACGTATAGTCTCGATAGCCCATCTTTGCCATTGGCTGCTGCCAGCTTTTACTCCCTCGGGCAGATTCTCACTCTGACCGGCAATTAAACTTATACCATTTCCATTTTCTCCGAGCTGTACCAGCTTGAGGCTGTCATCTCCGATATCAACACCAATCGAATATGCATGACTTTTTGAGAATTTGAACATAAGAATTTTACCCATATAAGGCGTATTCTTTTATCAGGTGTAATATTTATAACGCCTGTAAGGATTTTTTATTACACCACCCCACCTCGGCCTAAAAACAGGTTTGGGTTCCAATTTCGCTCGAACAAACACCTCCGGTTGAATCATCCTGATTTATCGGGATTCCATGGCGTTACCTGTATTAAATTACCCTGCCTGGCACTCCCAATAACTGCCGTTACAACTAAAATATATAAAACAAAAGCCGTATAGGCCAAACGATTACAGGAATATCAATGCCTAATTCTGCAAAGTACTGAAAAAAACTGCGCACCACTTCTGATAAAATCCACGTTCCAAATACATCCGGACTGCTTCCACCTTGAATCGAAGTAAAATGCCTTAAAATCTTCTTCTAATTAAATTTTTCCTAATAAAAGAAGATATGTAACAGAGGAAAAGGCCCTCTCGAAATGAACATGAGTTGATAGCGGAACTTCTTAAATTATCTCTGGCCAAAAAATGTTTATAGGACCATTTACTCGGCTTTGAGTTCCCGCTCCATTAAATCCGCAATGGCCTTCTTTACAGGCTTATTCTCGAAAAGCACCTCATAGACGGCCCCTGTAATAGGCATCTCAACATTATATTTCCTGGCAAGTGCAACGACCGATTTGCACGTGGCTACACCCTCAACCACCGATTCGTTGGCTCCTAAGGCCTGCTCTGCACTTTGTCCTTTGCCTATCCTTTCGCCGAATGACCTGTTTCTTCCTTTGGGCGAAATACAGGTTGTTACCAAATCGCCGAGGCCGGTCAATCCCGCAAAAGTCTCCTGACTGGCACCCATTGCAAGCCCCAGACGGCTTATCTCAGCAAGCCCTCTGGTCAAAAGGGCCGCCTTGGCATTATCTCCGGCTCGGGTACCGTCTATGATACCCGCCGCTATGGCGATAACGTTTTTCATCGCCCCGGCTAACTCGACACCCACTATATCAGTATTGCTATAACACCTTAGCCAGGACACACCATCGGAAAATGTATATTGAATCTCTTGAGCCAACGCCTCATCCTCGGCTGCCGCACAGGCAGTAGCAGGAAGTCTTTGAGCCAGTTCATCGGCTATCGTTGGCCCTGAAAAAACGGCAAATCTCTTCCCTCTTCCCTCGTCTCTCGCCCCTCGTTTTTCATCCAGTATCTCCTCAAGTATCTCAGTCGGCCGCAGTAAAGTATCATTCTCAATGCCCTTGGCAACCGAAACAACAGGAACGTTCTCAGGGACATAATCTTTCAGACGGGTCCAAATCCCCCGCATAAACTGACACGGCACAGCAGAGACAAGAAGGTCCGCTCCTTCGATTATGCGTTCATCATCTGCCTCAAACAAAATCTCTTCCGGCAGTTTATAACCGGGCAGAAACTTCTTGTTCTCACGGTTCTGCTCGATTTCTTCCAACTGCCGCCTGTCATAACCCCACATTCGAACACTTGTCTTACGCACCGCCGCCGAAGAATCTCGTTTCTCACAAAGCAGCATGGCCAAAACCGTGCCCATCCCCCCGTCACCGATTATGGATATATTCTTAAACATTGAGAAAATTATAGCTTCAAATTATACAATTGCAATCTGTTTGTCTCCAGAAGTAGAGTCGCAACCGAACAGAGCCGCAACAGTAGCGGTAAAACAGCCAAAACAGAAAATGTCAATCTTGATATTTCCCCTGAAATTTCGATTGTACCGTCAACTTGTTAAATTCTCTCTTTTAGGCGATTCCACTCTTCAAGATATTTCTGTAGATGAATTTTACCATTTTCAATTTCTGATAAAATCAACTCTCTAACCAATTCCTGCTCGGCTTCATACTCCTGGCCTGTAAAGTGTCCGCCGAAATGAGCCACTCTCAGCCACACTAAGTATGTAGTCAAAGCATCGAATTCATTGTAAGCCACAATCTCGTCTAATTTGCCGTCTAACCACAGAAATGCAACCTTTTCTCCGTCAACATCTATTTTCCCCGGGATGCCTGATAGAGTAGCCATTTCATTCAATGAAGGCGTGGCTTTGCCCCAGCCTCCGACAACCTCTTTTATATCGATACTCGCTTCACTATTTCGACTATCGAAATAATCGTCCCCCTCCCATGGTTTGTTTGGACGGCTGCAAAATCCCTTGGCCTGAATACCTAAAACTATGCTTCTTTGAATAAATGCCTTCAAGTCAGCCGAAGCGGAGTTATAACCAACCAACTGCGGTTTATATTGCCCAACCTTATCTAAAAATGTACTAACGACACTTTTTTCCGAGATTTGTTCAGGATCATTCACATCACGAGGCAGAGATAGTAAATGTAATTTGGTGCGGCCCCCTGACTCCAATCTATCTACGGCAGCTACGGAAACTATCCTGCACACCACCGTCTTCAAATACGGCGTAGGATCTTCCTCTGTGGCCCCTCCTTCTTTCCACATATGTTTTAGAACATCTAAATCCGCCATATCATCAGGCAAACCATATAACAATTTTCCCGCAAGTGGATCAGGTATCCATTCAGCATCAAAGGCCCATACTCTGTTTTTTACAGTCTTAAACATAATAAGTACTTTCAACAAACACAATTTCTTCTGTTTATTTTATTAGCCGGCCATCGTGAGTGTGGCTTCCGCAAATATACCAACACAATCGTAGGCGTTTCAAGCTGCAAATCAAGGAAATAACCGTGGGATTTTTCTAATCTATGGCCAATTCTTCCTTCGCAATACGATATACGAGTGAAGCTTCAATCATGCCGCAATGCTACAACAGGATCAACCCGCGCCGCCCGCACCGCCGGATACAGGCCGGCCCCTAAGCTGACTAATATAGAAAAGCCAATCGCCCCGAGACAAAGCCACCACGGAAAGCTGAAGTAATCCGTGTATGGCGCACCCTGCTTGATAAGAAAATGATTAGCGATTTGATTGATGACCATGCTCACGACCCATCCTAAAGCAAGCCCGAAAACTCCGCCTAAAAAACCAATCACACCCGACTCGAAGAAGAATATCTTTTTGATGTCTTTTTCACTGGCCCCTACGGCCTTCATAATACCGATCTCTCGATATCTCTCTAAAATGGACATCACCATCGTATTGATTATGCCTAAAGAGGCAACTGTAATGCCTATCATCGCAACCGCTAATAAGAACATATCCATAAACATAAATGCTGTCTTGATTTCCTTTAGTTGGTCTATCAGTGCAAAGGTTCGCAGCCCCCGGTCTTTCATCTGCTCTTTTATCGGATCAATATATTTGACCGAAGACACCTTGATAGTTATTGCCGAATAACCTTTGAGTTTTTCCGCCGGCTGAAAAAATTCTCGGATACTTGTAAGCGATATTTTTTTCATACCTTCGGCAGGGCCCGGCGCCATATAAACATCGCTCCGTAATGGCACAGGCCCGCCCATTCCCATACGTTCAGCCACTCCAACAATAGTGAAGGTATAGCTCTTCTGACTGAAGGGAAGCTTTTCGCCCTGCATAATAGACATCATGTTCATCGGATTTAATAGTGCAGCATCAATGGCCAGTGTGGATATTTCGACTTGTTCTCCGATTACGGCCTCGAAGTCTTTGATGCCCATCCGGCGAAGCAGTGAATCATTTATAATCAAAGAGTTTTCATCATCGCCTTCATAGGCCTTGCCTGCTCTGAGCTTCATCAATTCGGACCGGCAAACATCGGCCGGCATCACCTGGACAAGACTGAACTGTTCCTTTCCCCTGAACCTAATCTGCGCAGGAAAGCGAATTTCAGGAAAAGCCGATTCCACGCCCTTGATTTCCCTTACCTCCTGAAGAAAATTAACATCGAGTATCGGACTGTTTATCGATTCGGGGACTTGTTCATTTTCGATTTGGTTTTGCTGATCATCAGGGTCCATATTAGCCTGTTCGGTTCTGTTCCTGTCTGAGGCCGGATAGACGGCAATATAATTGAAAAGCCCCATTTTTTTGAAACTATCTGTAACGTTTTTCTGAACACCTTTACCGAAAGAGAACATCGAAACCAAAGCCCCGATTCCTATCACCACACCCAAAGTGGTCAGAAATGTACGCAGTTTCTTCTTGCGCAAATTGGAAAAGGAGTGCTCGATATAATCGGATATTCTCATCGATTCTTTACCTGATTTCTTCCTGTTCAACAACTTTCCCGTCGCACAAATGAATAACTTCATCAGCGAACTCAGCCAGCATAGCATGCTCATGGGATATCATAATGATAGTTAAGCCCTGGTTCTTATTCAACTCGGCCAGCCTCTGCACAATCTGCCTCGATGTGCTCGTGTCTAAATTACCCGTAGGTTCGTCGGCTAACAGAATTTTCGGCCGATTTATTAATGCTCGTGCTATCGCCACTCTCTGCTGTTCACCGCCAGAAAGCTCCGCCGGCCGATGCTCTTTACGATTGATTAGTCCCACCTTCTCCAGCATCTCACCCGCCCGGAAGTGTCTTTCTCTTTTTGGCACACCCGCAAAAAGCAGTGGAAAAGCCACGTTCTCCAGGGCCGTATAAGACGAAATAATATTGAACGTCTGAAATATCATCCCGACCTGGTATCGCCGGTAAAGGGCAAGCTCATCCTTGTCTAATTCAGAGATAAATTTACCCTCGACCTTTATACTCCCTGATGATGGTGTATCAAGCCCGCCTAACAGATTCATCAAGGTCGATTTGCCCGAACCCGACGGTCCCGTTACTCCCAAGAATTTCCCCTCTTCGACAGCTAAATTCACACCATCGATTGCAACAACATTAATCTTTCCGGATGAATAAACTTTGGTAAGTTTTTCTGTATCTAAAAAACCGCCGGAATTCATACTCTATCCCTGATACGTTACTTTGCTCACGAACAGCTTCATCTTTTTCGTTTCGGCCTTTTCCTGGTGTGCTTTTTTTGCGTTTTTCTTTTCTTTGTTTTCCTGGTTTTCTTAGTTTTCTTGGCCGGGCCGGTTAACAATTCAGCCGGGGCAACGTTCAACTGGCGTGCCGGCACATTAACCGACACAATTCGCACTTTTATCCCCTGCCCCAAGCGAATGTTGCATCCCGAATTCTCCCCGACAATACTCTGTGACTTTTCGTCATATTTCCAATAGTCCTGTCCCAAATCAGCCATCCGGATAAGCCCTTCGATACCGAATTCTCGCGATTGCACGAATAGGCCGAAACCTGTTAACCCAGTCACAACGCAGTCAAGCTCCTGCCCGATTTTCTTACTCAGCATTTGCAGTAACAAAACCGCCTTCAATTCTTTCTCTGCGCCGTCTGCCCGCTGTTCGGTGAAAGTGATATGTTTACCCACTTCTGTTAAATCCGGTCCGGCGGAAATGTCACTCGCCGAGTCCATACGTTTTTGCAGGTAACTTTCAAGAATGCGATGAACGAGTAAATCCGCGTATCTGCGTATCGGGCTGGTAAAGTGACAGTAATGAGTTGAAGCCAGCGCATAATGGCCTATATGCAGCGGAGCATACTGGGCCTTTTCAAAACTTCGCAGCACGGCTAAATTAATCGCAAATGAGCAATCGGCCCCCTTGACCCTCGCTAACAAATCCTGTATCGCCGCCCTGTCGGGATTTCGAGGCAGATTGAAACCGAATGCCTTAAGGAGCTTGGCGAGGTTGTTCATACTCATAACATCCGGCTCCGGGTGGATCCGCCGGAGAAAAGGCATATTCAGCCTGTCTATAAGTGAAGCTACCGCGTCATTGGCCTCAACCATAAACATCTCGATTATCGTATGCGGATAGCTGTCATCCGCCGGACGAGCACCAACAACCAGCCCGGATTTGTCCATTACCAATTCGATTTCAGGCAAATCCAGATGTATCATTCCGTTTTTCCTTCGCCGCTGCCTGATTGCCCTGCTAAGCGTCTCCATATTTCTAAGAAGCTCGACCACCTCGGGTTTCGTGTCTTTAGTACGGCCCTTCAAAATCTTATCGGCCTGCTGATAAGTAAGACGCTGTTTCGAGCACATAACAGAGTTGGCGAAATTGCGGGATACAATGTTACCTTTTTTGTCGTAAGTCAGATAAACGCTTTTGACAAACCGCTTCTGCTCCGGCTGAAGACTGCAAATGCCGTTACTTAAAATCTCCGGCAGCATAGGGATTGTCCTGCCGGGCAGATATACACTGTTGCCGCGCATCTTTGCTTCGTCATCGAGCGGCGAATCCTCCGGTATAAAACTGCTGGCATCGGCGATATGAATGCCTAATACCCATTTGTCCTTCCCTTTTTTCTCAAGACTTATCGCATCGTCGAAATCCTTTGCGTCCGGCGGGTCAATCGTAATAATCGTTTTCTCTGTAATGTCGTCACGATGGTGCGCTTCTTCGGGCTTGAATCGGCCGGCCGCTTTGCGCGCCTGCTCAAGACAATCTTCCTCGAACTCACCCGGCAAATGAAACTGCCGGATTATCGATTGTATCTCGCTTTCATATCTTCCCGCTTTGCCCAACACCTCGATTATTACACCGCGTGCTAAGTATTTTTCAGTAGGATACGATAATATTTCGACAACTACCTTGTCTTTTTCCTTCGCCCCTTTTGCGCTGACATCATCGACGGAAATCGGATCGACAAAACTCTTGCCGTCCGGCTGAACAATCCACGCCTCCGGATGTCTCATCAACGTCCCGACGAACTTGTTCTGCGCCCGTTCGACGATTTCGATTACTTCCCCGCTGTACCTCATCTGGCCGTCGCGTTTGCCTTGTCTTTTAACCTTTACAAGGACAATATCTCCGGACATTGCCTCACCCGTAGCACTCGGCGATATAAATAAATCGCCGTGCGAATTGGGCTCTCGCGGCGTCACGAAACCAAACCCTCTTGGATTCGACCTGAATGTCCCCACGATTTCACCGGCCAAAGATGGCAGGCTCACTAAATTCTTCGCCCCAATCACGACATGACCGGCTTGTCGAAGTTGGTCGAAAGCCTCTTTGAACTGCGGATAATCCTCCGTGTTTACCCCCAGCGCCTTGCCCAACTTTGCTAATTTCACAGGTGAATAATCACTGTGCTTCAATAGTTTTATTATCTTCTCTTTATATATTTCCGCCATGTCGAGAGATTATACCTGTCTTAAAGCCAAAGCTCAAGAAACATTCAATTTAATAAATATCACACGGATTGATGAAGAATTTCCCGCTGCTTATCATGATTGCTTGTAAAGGGGGGGGGGACGCACACTATTTATTACCTAAAAAATAACCCCGCAAGATATCTCCTCATCTATCTCACGGGGCGATATATTTTATCACACGCTCCTAATACCTCGCATCCGTAATCGAATATCAAGCATCGAGAATCGAGCGACGAACTATCCCTATTTCGCCTTAAGGGCGTTCACCTTCTTGGCAAGACGTGATTTCTTCCGAGCGGCCGTCTTTTTGTGCATCGTGCTCGTAGCGGCCGTCTTATCCAGCTTCCTGGCTATAAGCTTGAATTGCTCGCTTGCCTTCTCTGCATCGCCGCTGCTCAGAGTCTCTTCCAGATGTTTTATTTGCGTCTTTATCTGGCTCTTACATGCCCGATTAATCGTTCTTCTTTTGGTATTCTGTTTTGCTCTTTTTTTTGCTTGTAACGACTGTGCCACTTCAATCTCCTGATACTATTAATATTCTATTTAACAATTCACTGAGAGGTTGGTTCTGTTTTACTGCTTCTCAGTTTATCAACACGCTGGCTTACGTCTTTATATGTAAAATCAAGCTGGGCTATCTTACGATAAATCTCCAATGCTTTGTCTGCATCACCCTGTTCTTCATAAGCACACGCCAGATTATACCGCAATTCCTTTCCCGTTGCATCATCTTTTATTTCATAAGTTTCTATCGCATTGGTAAAAACATCGATCGCGTCGGACAGCCAGCCCTTCATAAAAAAGCAGTACCCAACCTTGCTCATCGAAGCAATCTTCCGCCTCGGGTCTTTCTGCGCCTCCTGAAACAGGGGTATCGCCTCGTTATATTGCTTGTTTCTGAGCAATCGAACAGCATATTCATATTTCGGTGCAAGGTTGGTCGGGTAGTTCTTCACGGCAAGGCGGTAATGTTCCAGCTCGATATCGTTTAACTGCTTCGAAAGCTGCTCTAATGCCGCCTTGATATTCGCATCATCGGGCTTTTTCTCAAGGCAATCTTTCGCCTCCCTTATTTTCCGTCTCAGTTGTTTCATCCTGATTTCGCCCGACCGCTGTTTATAGCTGTAATCCTGCTTGGCTTTATAAGTGCTTTCCAGCAGCGCTATAGCGTCATTTTCCCCCTGGTCTGTTTCCATCCCTGCCAGTGCATCGGCCATACTGAATATATTAGTCGGAATATTCGGGTTCTGGGCCATCTTTTTACGCGCATCTTCTACCGCCGTTACCCGGTAGTCCTGTGTCTTAACGACCCCCGCCTGTGCATGTAATTTCTCCTGCCCCTCCCGGTCCGAAAGGGCCTTTCTGAAATCCCCCTCCTGGTCATATTTACCCTTGGCCATCGTCAGCTCGGCCGATAAGTTCTTAAATTCGTCCGCTAACTCCCCATCCTCCGGCCGCAGCCTCGACGCTCGCTGACAGGCGGCAACCGCTTTGTCGAATTGCCCCAAAGCCGCATAAGAATCCTTCAAAAGGATATAGGTCTGGGCAGATGGCTTGTCGGATGCGTTGTTGGTCTGGAAAACCAGGTTGGCTATCCAGCCCGCCGTTTTTTTATAATCGCCCGCCACTGCCGCCTTTAACATCGCCTCGGCATAAGGCAAATGCTCCGGATCCTTCGAAAAAAGAGCTTCGGCGTTAAGCATCTGTTCGAGCGGAGTCCTGCCACGCAAACCCTTCATCCTCTCGACCATCGAAGGCTTCTTGCCGCCTTTTCCCAGCCGCTGCAAAGCCAGTTCACAAAGAGGCAGGTGCCCCGCCTCAAGCGCATCAGGACTATGACGCAGACCTTGCAGGTACATATCGATCGCGTAATCGATATTATTTGCCGCCGCTACTGCACGGGCTTTCTCAAAAAAAGCCCTGGCCTTAGCTAAGCCCTGATTATTTGCTTCCACCATACTCTATACCAATTCGGTTTTCTTATATGTTATTTAACCCCTTATAGTAATCTTCGGCTGATTTTTGTCAACAGACAAATAATTACTTGTATAAAAACGCGCCCTGTGCTATAAAAAGCCACAAACGCATTATTCAGCGTCCGAAATATCCCAAAAGCAATCGAAACTGAAAGTTTGGGGAGTAATTAATATGGTAAATGCCCTTGAACAGTATGACCCACAGATTTATGAGCTGATGCGACAGGAGGCCGCACGCCAGAGTGGCTCAATACGCCTGATTCCATCCGAAAACTACGTCTCAAAGGCCGTAATGCTGGCAAGCGGAAGCTGCCTCACGAACAAATACGCCGAAGGCTATCCCGGCAAACGATACTATGAAGGCCAGCAGGTAACCGACCTTATTGAAAAAATGGCGCGCGACCGCGTAACAAAAATATTCAAGGCCGACCACGCAAACGTCCAGCCATATTCCGGCTCCGTCGCGAACCTCGCCGCCTACTCCGCATTAATAAATCCCGGCGATACTATTATGGGCCTGTCCCTTGTCCACGGCGGACATCTCACCCACGGCTGGAAAGTCTCCGTAACCAGCAAATTCTATAACTCCGTCCCTTATCCAGTGGACGACGAAACCGGCAGGCTGGACTTCGACCATATCGCCGACCTTGCCAAAAAACACAAGCCAAAGGTCATCGTATCCGGCGCCACCGCCTATCCACGGGAAATTGACTTCGAAAAATTCGGCCAGATAGCCAAAGACGTAGGTGCCTACCACATCAGTGACATTGCCCACATTGCAGGCCTCGTTGTCGCCGGCATACATAAAAGCCCCGTACCCTATGCCGATGTCGTCTCGACAACCTCACACAAAACCCTTCGCGGCCCCCGCGGCGGGATGCTCTTGTGTAAGGCCGAACACGCCGAGAAGATTGATAAGGCCGTTTTCCCCGGACTCCAGGGCGGCCCGCACATGCACACCCTGACAGCTATCGCCGTCGCGATGGCCGAAGCCGATACGCCCGAGTTTGTCGCTTATGCAAAACAGGTAGTCAAAAACGCAAAGGCACTCGCCGACAAGCTGCTCGAATACGGTTTCAACCTCGTGTCCGGCGGAACCGACAATCACCTGATTCTAATCGACCTGAGAAATAAAAATATCCCGGGCCGAAAACTCGCAAAGGCACTCGACCGCGCAAGAATTGTCACCAACTACAACACCGTACCCGGTGACCCCGCGCCACCCTCCAACCCGAGCGGTCTGCGAATAGGAACACCCGCAGTTACCACACGTGGAATGAGAGAGCCAGAGGCCGAGCAGATTGCCGCATTTATAAATAAGGTCGTCGAAAATATCGATAACGAAACGGTCATTGAAGAGATAGGAAAAGAAGTGCTCCTACTGTGCTCCAAGTTCACAGTCCCGGAACACTTTATTATAAACGATAAAACCCACAGATAACGGAAGATAATTAACAACAGAGCCGCGACAGTAATGGAGCGGTTAAAAAACACCGTCACCCCGAGCGCAGTCGAGGGGTCTATTAAAAAATGTCATTTCCGCGCAGGCGGGAATCCATATGATAAAGGAGTAACTATCGTGGCACAGGATGAGCAGGTACTTGTCGTCGAGCGAAAGGTCCTTGAGCAGGTAGGCCTTTTTCATGGCCTTACAACCGATGTGGATCGCTATCTTTCCGTCCTCTTCGACCCGTCCGTCCTGAGCTTCATGCCCCGCCCACAGGCCGAAAAGGACCCATCTTATAAGCAGCTTATCCCTTACGTCATAATGAGCTGTGACGGCAAATATCTCACCTACGTCCGCGGCAAACGCGCTGGCGAAACAAGGCTGGTCGGCAACAGATCCATCGGCATAGGCGGTCATATAAACCCCATAGATAACGAAATGCCCCTCTTCGATACCGACTACCGTGAGCTTTACAATAACGCCGTCGAGCGAGAGGTGGCCGAGGAAGTCTCCATCGAAGCCTCCCACAAAGACAGCATCGTTGCCCTGCTAAATGACGATTCCACCGAAGTAGGAAGCGTCCATCTCGGCGTAGTCCACCACTGGCTTCTCGACTCTTCCGCCGTCACCAAACGCGAACAGATGATAACAAAGATGGAATTCATGACCCCCGCCGAACTGCACGACGTCCGTGATTCGATGGAAACCTGGTCCCAGTTCTGCCTCGACTACCTCACCACCGTCAACTTTACCCCGTGAGATAGCGAAGCTTATCTAATGGGGATAGCTTTTTCTCATCCTTTTTCTTAAAATGTCTGTGATTTTATTTTTATTCAAACACAGGAGTTAATTCTATGATTTTTCGAAGCGAAAGCAAAGTCATTAACAAATCGCCGTGTTCCTTAAAGATATTATTTTTATCATTGCTATTGTTCTTAAGTATATCCACCGTATGTCTCGGAGCAGGCCTGCCCGATACACCGTTTATTCAGGAATACCACGAAGCCTGGCCAATCGTCCAGCAGGGCCAAGCTAATGATGTGCGCGCGATAACTGCCGATAGAGCCGGCAACATCTGGGCTGCTACCAAAGCAGGTGTCTATCGTTTGAATAAAGGCGAAAAACAGTGGATTCCAGTTATGAAAGAATCCAATGCCGGCCCCGCCTACGATATAGTCGTTGATAATACAGGAACAGTCTGGGCAGGTACATGGAATGGAATATACCAATCAACACAGTCCGGCTTCAAAAGAGTGGCCGGTATCAACCACCCCATCCAAGCCTTATGTGCAACTGATAATAAAATTATCGCATTAGGCGCAGGGCGCATCTACCGTCTCGCCAATGGCAATTTCACTTCTAAAGAAGTTCCGTACTCAAAAAGCTTTCGCGCAGTACTGCCCGATGGAAAGGGAGGTTTATGGATTGCAACAGGTCTGGGTTTATACCACCACACGGATAAAGGATACAAATTATACCAGAGCGATTCGGAATTGGTCAGCCCCGATCTCTACGACATCGCCTTCGATTCAAAAGGTAATCTCTGGATAGGCAGCCTGGGCGGTATAACAGTTTACAAAGGCCAAAGGCGAACGGAAAGCTTCACCCCCAAACAAGGCCTGCCGAGTGTCTCTGTAAGATGTGTTGCGCAGGGCTCTGATGGCATCATGTGGGTCGGTACAGAACTTGGGATTGCAAGGTACTATGGCAAGGGCTTCTCCATCCGCCACAGCAAACGCTGGCTGGTTAATGACGATGTCCGTGACATTGCCTTTGATTCGGATGGCACCGCCTGGATTGCAACAGCCGGCGGTGTCAGTGCTATTAAACGCAAATCGATGACACTGGCCGATAAGGCCGATCATTTTCTCGATATATGCCTCGCCCGCCACGTCCGCGAGCCATACCTGGTCGAAAAGTGCCTGCTAACCACCCCCGGCGATACGAGCAATTTCAAACCCCGCGATGACGATAACGATGGCCAATATACCGCTATGTATCTTGCGATGGAGTCCTTCCGTTACGCCGCCACAAAAGATCCCCGCGCAAAGGCAAACGCCAAAAAGGCATTCGAGGCTCTGCGATTCTTACAGACCGTCACACAAACGCCCGGCTTTGTCGCGCGCACCGTTATTCCGAGCACCTGGACTTCTATGGCCGACCCGAACCGCAAAATATCCGACCGCCAGTGGTCCGAGATGTACGTTAACAATCCCCGTGAAAAAAGAGTCGAAACCCGCTGGCGTCCTTCAAGTGATGGCAAGTGGCTCTGGAAGGGCGACACCAGCAGCGATGAAATTACCGGCCACATGTTCGGCTATTTATTCTACTACGATTTGGTCGCCGATGGCGCCGAACGAAGGCACGTATGCAAACACGTCTTAAATATTGTCGATTATATTATCGACAACGGCTACGTCCTAAAGGGCCTTGACGGCTCTCACACAAAATGGGGAGTCTGGTCTCCGCAAAAGCTAAATCACGACCCGGACTGGAGACCGGAACGCGGCATAAACTCCGTCGAGATACTATCGTTCTTAAAGCTCGCCTACCACGTCTCCGGCCACAAGCGTTATCAGAAAGAATATCTTAACCTGTTGCACGAGCATAATTACGCCGACAACGTAAAGCATGCCAAAACCTACAATCACGCCTGGCGCACTCACATCGACGACGAGCTTCTTGCCCTTTCCTATCCCTGCCTGTTGTTACACGAAGACGACCCGAAGTTGCTTCGTTTATATCGCAAAA
>CBDURK010000026.1:0-14634 GCA_965369645.1 uncultured bacterium
ATACCAAGGCCGATAAGCACCAGCCCGCCGATGGCTTCGATTTTATTTTCGAAAAAATGCCCGAATTTTTTGCCGATGCAAACACCAAGATACGACAATACAAAGGTTACCAGACCTATTATTATCACCGCAACAATAATCGAATTGGTGATAAATGAAAGCGTAATGCCAATCACCAGGGCATCGATACTGGTTGCAACGGACAATACGAGCAAAACAAAGATATTCGACGGATCAAATTTTTCTTCGATCGATTTTATCTTGAACGATTCATAAATCATTTTGCCGCCGACTGCACTTAAAAGGCCAAAAGCAATCCAATGGTCATAATTTTCTATGTATTGCTTTACACTTAAGCCGGCCATGAAACCTATAAGCGGCATAACCGCCTGAAAAGCACCGAAGAAAAGGGCCATTCGCACGGCGTGCTTCACGTGCAACTGTTTGTATGCGCTGCCGCTGACGATAGAGACTGCAAAGGCATCTATCGCAAGTCCAACGGCTACTACTATGATTGTAAACAAATGCATAAAATATCTTGAGAAGGTTTTTGTTTCTATTCGGCTTTCATTATTCCGTCGTTCGTCAGGTCTTCGCCAATTTTTTGGCCGGGTTTTACAACCAGGAACTCGCTTTCATGCCAGTCGCCGTCAATGAGCTTTTGCATAAGAGCGGGGCTGCCCTTTAGCTCTTCGTAGTTCCAGTGAAGATATTCGGCGCAGCGTTTGGTGTAATTTTTATATTCATCGGAATTTGTAAGCCCCCAATCGATATATGTAGCCCAATCATACTCCTTTATCCAGCTTTGCTCGACTTCCATGAGATATTGAGCGTTATCATCCCCGTATTTTTCCTTATACTCTTTGAGCAATCTTTCATAGCGTTCTTTGCCGGGTGGTTTGCCGGCCTCTATCCAGCCGGGGCTATACCAATATACACCGCGGTGGGAGTCGAAGTACTCCTGGTATTTGTCTTTCGAACCAAGCAGAAGCGTAATGCAATCATGGCCCCGCGGGACAACAATGGGGATTTCTGCCGACAATCCTACAATGCCGTTACTGCAAAGACCATAACCGAGCAGCGAAGCATCGTAGGGGCGTTTCTGAATGTCATGGGTATTTTCGAGAGCTTTCCGGACTTCAGTGCGAAGCTTGTCGGGCTCATCATGCAGGCCCTGCTCCATTAAAACCACATCAACAACATTTTTGGAGCGGGCAGCGCAATAATACGCTTCTCTCTGCATCACTTTACAGGCTATAAACTGAAGTCTCATCTAAGGTTTGCACACTTTGCAGGGCCTTTTTCCGGCCTGTATCACTTCTTCTTTGCTGTTGTAACCTACGAGGTTCTCCGGCTTGATTCTTTTTACTGAACGACACTGAGGACTGTGGAAGACCTTGCTGTTCTTTGACGATACATATTTATATCGGGCTGCAACGCCGGAACGGATTTGCCCTTGTGGGGACGTTATTGAAACAATATTGCTTTCAGAATTACCGGATAACTCACCATCATGCGGATTTGCCAGGTGATAGTCTCTGATAAAATTATCAGTCATGATTTTCAAATTTTTCGGAACAGCTTCGGTTAGCCTGTTTTTAGAACCGTGAGCGAGCCATGTAAGCTCCCATGTAACTGCATCAATTTTAGTTTCAGGAATTCTTTCCAGAGCTACTGTTTGAACGAAATAAACCTTGAGATTGTAAATGAATGTATCCAGATCAGACGGCTTGTAAACTTTGATTAATACCTTTAGCCGGCAACGGCCGGACGCTGTACCCCAAAGTTGTTCAGGCAGAATCTTAATGCCGGCTTGTTCAAGCTGTTTGACAATATTTTCTCGAATGTCCTGCTGCTTCAAGTCTGTTTCTTTTACTTCCTGAGAACAAACCACATCAACAGTCATTACGTTAGCGCCGCTGAGAGAGGCCTGACGGGGATTTAGTTTGGCTGAAGAATTTGCCGTTAATCCAGCCAAAAGACACATCACAATCACAAATTTTAATTTCATCTTCCTGTTGATTCTCATATTTTCCTCTCTTTCCGCAAGTGCGCGTTGAACAACAGAATTTTACCCTATTAAGCGCTAAAAAAAACTCAAATATTAATACCTTAGCCGGTACCTAATGCTTTGTTTACCGCGGCTTTCATTTTAGCAAGGCCTGTCTTTGCCACCTGGAGCGGGTCCTGCTTCCAGTAAATCGGGCTGAACAATTCGAGTGAAAGCACCGCCCTGTTGTTGTTGGTGTGCAGGTCCTGCAGAATTTGAGTCAGCGGAGCGATGCCGTCACCGGGAAAGACACGGTCACGGTCGCCTATCGTCTCACGGGGTGGGTCGGCGGGATAGTCATTCAAATGAAAGACCTGGATGGCTTTTGCGCTGAGCATTTTAAATCCGTTAAAATCTGAGCCGCCCTTATAGGTATGATAGACATCAGGCAAAAGGCATGCCTTTGGGTGGCCGCTTTCAATCACCACGAACATCGCCTGGCCCAATCTGTGCAGGTTCTTCGAAGAACCCCATATCTCAACCTGCGGCACAACACCCATTTCGTCGCCAAGCTCCAACAGTGCCCTGTACCGCCCGGCCGCCTTCATAAGGTCAAGCCCTGCTTGCCTTGTAGCACCAGCCGGCGGGGACGCGATGCGCTTGCCGCCAATCTGCGCCAGGACATCCATATCCCGTTTGTTTTGTTCCAGAGCTTCTTTACGCTTTGCATCATCATCCACAATCCACTGAGAAAAAGAAATGGCACTTTCGACAGTCAGCCCGAGGTCGCTGATGCGCCTGCGAAGTTCCGTGAGACTGCCCCCGCTTTTTGCATACTCGTGAATTTTATGGACCCAGGGCTCGATAGCACGGTAGCCTGCTTGTGCGGTGACCTCGATTTCCTTAACCAGGCTCAGTTTTTGCCCACGAATAGTGCTTGTATTGAAACAGTAGCTAAACGGCAAAATTGTTTTCGAGGATGTTTTACTTGCGCCATGAACGGCTGTAACAGGACCCGTGGTAATAGCTGCGCTTAGAGCAGCGCCGGCGCCGGCTATAAAACGGCGGCGAGAAAGGCTGTTTCTTTTCATAATCATCTCCTGTTTTTCTAAAGATATTGCCAATGAGCTTATGCAATAAGGGCAAAGGCCTCACTGACGTCCATACCCACTTCGATACCGAGTTCCCGAGCTTTCTCGTTTGTCTTTGTTACCTTACGATTAAGGAAACGCTCCAGTGTGCCTATCGGATTGTCCGGTGTGCTTTCCACTATTGCCGCAGCGACACCGTATCCCTGACAGGCATCGACATCGATCGCAGGGCAAGCCAAAAAACCTTTAGCCCCGGCTGCCAACAGAATATTGAATCCCGCCCATTTGGTCTGTACGCCTTCAACTACACCGTTTGGCGTTTTATATGTTTTTGTGTGTACTTGCATAATTGTTTTTCTCTCTATTGCCGCAAAAAATTATCACCTCTCCGGAATAAGGCTCAAGAATTCAAGACGTCAGAAGCTAAGCGGACAAATCATACCGGCTCACCGAGATGTTGGGTAATTTCGGACAGTTTTTCTTCGAGCAGCTCTTTACTTGCAGTCTCAACAATCAATCGCAGGAGCGGTTCGGTATTGCTTGGACGACAATTAAGCCACCAGTCCTTATATCCGACAGTCACTCCATCCAGTTGGTCAACCTGGCCGTCGCTGTATCTTTTTGCAATCTCATTCATTTTCGCCTGCTTGTCCTCTATTTCGTAGTTTAATTCGCCGCTGCAGGAGTATCTTTGCAACGGCTTTATAAGCTCGCTAATCGGGATGCCGGCTTTACTGACGATATTAATCACGTGCACGAATGTAATCATGGCCGAATCGGTATAGTAGTTGTCTGAATAGTAGAAGTGTCCTGAAAGCTCGCCTCCGAATACGGCGTGAGAATCTCTCATGGCCTTTTTCATAAAAGCATGGCCAACTCTTTCTCTTCGCGGAGTTCCACCGTACTTGAGAATCTCTTCCCTCACAACCCTGCTGCTGCGTAAATCATAAACAACAACCGAGTTGGGCTTTTTCTCTAAAAAATACGGCACCATCATAGCGGTAAGTAAATCGCAACTGATAGGCCTGCCTTTTTCATCAACCATCATCAATCTGTCAGCATCGCCATCGAAACAGACGCCGAAATCACATTTCTTTTGCTTTATCGCTTTTTTTACCTCAGCGAGATATTTTTTAATTAGAGGATTGGGATCATGTTTAAATTTGCCCGTATGCTCGAAGTTTAGAGGGACAATTTCTACAGGCAGGTTGCTGAACAGGGCGGGGATCATCTTGCCCGCCATTCCATTAAAGGCGTCAACAGCAACCTTTATCTTTTTTATATTCGGTCTGAGAAACTTCAGAACGTGATTTTTGTATTGTCCGGTCAAGTCACGTTTCTGCACCGAACCGGTAGCTGTACCCTTTGTATGAAGTAACGCCATTGCGATATGTTTTATATCCTTCAGGCCGGTATCGGCTCCGACCGGCTTGGCGTGCAAACCGGATATCTTAAAGCCGTTATACTTTGCCGCGTTATGGGAAGCGGTAACCTGCACGCCGCCGCATGTGCCAAGATGATTGATTGCAAAATACATCTGCGGCGTATCAACCATTCCTATATCTATCACATTAGTACCGGTGGACTTCATTCCTTCAATAAGGGCCTGTGTAAGCGCCTCACTGTGTGTCCTCATATCGCGACCGACACACAAAGACTGGGCCTTTGCCTGGCCACGCTCATAACCGCTAAGCAGTGACCGCAAAAACCTCGCTGCGCCACATCCCACCTTCCATGCGCCTTCCTCGTCTATCTGGTCGGGATAAATACCCCTTATGTCGTATGCTTTGAAAATTGCCGGATCCATCTTATCGACTCCTATAGCGTTTAGCACATAGCGTATATATCATTTATCCCTATCCGCCATCTACTATCCGTTGTTCGATACTATACACGGCTTATGCCCGAAATGTCAACAATGAATATGCAGAAGGAATGGATACCATCAATTGGTCATATAAATCAGGTAAAGGCCGCCCATCAGAACAAGTACACCGCAGATTTTCTTAAGGATTACCGCGCCTCTGGATTTCTCATTCCAGTTCATATAACGCTGAACGAGCTCGGTGCAGGTCCCCGCCAGAACGATAACCGAACAATGTCCAAGACCGTAAACTACGAGCAGGAATACTCCGTAAAAAAGATTCGTTGCGGCCAATTTGAAAGTAACACCCAGCATAGGCGCCATAAACGCAAAGGTGCAGGGCCCCAAAGCGATACCGAATACCAACCCGAGAATAAACGCCGCGAGCATCCCTTTGCGTTTGATACCCACCTTGCCGGGAGCGCTCCACGGCATAGGTATTACACCCAGAAGATTCAGGCCAACGGCAAAAAATACCAAGGCAACAAAGTAGTTGCCGTACTGCCCGATATCCCCCATGATTCTGCCGAGAGCAGCGGTAACAGCTCCTATTGCACCTATTGTAATTAAAATACCAACTGCGAAAAGAGTCGATATGATAAAGGCCCGTTTAGTTGAGATGCGACCCTGTTCGTCGATAAAACCAACTATCAAAGGAATACTCGCAAGGTGGCAGGGACTGAGCAGTATGCTTAGAATGCCCCAGGCAAAAGCAGCAAATACAGCCACAAGGGTGGTACCTTCGACGGCACGTGTCAATATCGTAAATAACTCCAGTATCATTTTGCTTTTATAAGCTCCACACCAAGCTCTGTCCATTTGGCCAGGATGTCCTCTTTGGAGTAAAAACCTTCGTGGCGAAAAAGCTCCTTACCTGAAGCATCGAAGAATATTTGTGTCGGTATAAGCTTAATTCCATACTTTGGAGCCTCATCCGGGTTTTTCCAGACATCGATAAATTCAACTTTAAGAGTACCTTCATATTCACTTCTTAATTCAACAAGGAGAGGGGCCATCATCTTACACGGTATGCATTTATCCGCACCGAGGTCAACTAAGCGGGGCAATGCTTTGGCTTGCTCGATAGTTACCGTAGGAGCTTCGGTCTTCTCGAACTCGGCAGTACTGCTTATACTTAGATTAGCATTCTGAACTATCTGAGGTGAAGGCTTTTTTTGCTTTAGAACAATTACAACGCCAATAGCAACCACCAACACAGCGATAATAGCGATTTTTGCCGTCTTATTCATATTCAACCTTCCTTCTGAGTTTTGGTCACTCGCTAAATAAGTTAAGACTACACAAGCATTGCCTTAATTTCATCCGGTGATGATACTTTGCCGACTACTTTGACTTCGCCATCCACAGCCAGAGCCGGTGTCATCATTACACCAAAGCCCATAATCTCGTTGATATTTGTGACCTTCTCAATATCGTATTCAATACCAAGGTCTTTTGCGGCCGCCTCAGCGTTTTCCGCCAGCTTCTTACACTTTGGACATCCCGTGCCGAGAATCTGTATTTTCTTCATCGTTATATTCCTTTTAGAAAAAAAATACTAACAAAACTCTTCCATATCAACCGTTTTGGTTTTGAGCTGTTCCAAACCATTTTTGTGTCTTAAGGCATATTCGCACAAGCATAAGCATAACAGGGACCTCAATAAGCACACCGACGACGGTCGCCAGAGCAGCCCCAGAAGATAAACCGAACAGCATTGTCGATGTTGCTATTGCCACCTCGAAGTGATTAGAGGCCCCTATCATCGCAGACGGCGCCGCATCATGGTATTCGAGTTTCAAAATCCTTGCCAGCCCATAGCCAAGCCAGAAGATAAGGTTGGTCTGAATAAACAAGGGTATCGCTATCCATAGAATCGTCAGAGGATTAGAAAGAATAACTTCTCCTTTGAACGAGAACAACAAGACTAAGGTGGCAAGTAACGCTATTATCGTAACGGGCGTGAGAAAGTGCAGAAATTTCTGCTTAAACCAAGCCTCGCCCTTAGCGGCGATAATCCATTTTCGTGATAAATATCCCGCAACCAGCGGCAGAGCTACATATATTGCTATCGACAACAGCAGCGCCTGCCAGGGAACCGGAAGCCTGCCGACACCGAGTAAAAAACCACCTAACAGGCCGTACAACAGGAGCATAGTCAGAGAGTTGATGGCCACCATTACCAGAGTGTGTCCATCGTTTCCTTTAGCAAGATAGCCCCAGACAAAGACCATAGCTGTACATGGTGCAATCCCAAGGAGAATACAGCCGGCCAGGTAACTTCTCCAAAGAGGAACCTGGAGCATCTTGATACCACCAACCTCGATAACTGTTCCGGCTCCATAGACCGCGCCAACGGGAAGGTCGAGGCCGAAAGGCATCTTTACCTGGTCAACGGCTTCCGGGCCGATTAGACCATAGAACACCGTACCAAGAAAAAACACCGATATGGCATACATAGTAAACGGCTTTATCGCCCAATTGACAAAGAGGGTCAAGCCTACCGGCTTTATACTTTTGCCCGCCTTCAGCACTTCGGCAAAATCAATTTTCACCATAATCGGATACATCATAAAGAACAGACATATCGCAATCGGTATGGATATGACAGGCGCCTGATTGACATAAATTGCAAGGCCGTCGAGCCATCCGGCGAACTGGGGTGCAGCCTTGCCCAAAACCATGCCGACAGCTATACATAAAAGCACCCACAGGGTCAGGTATTTTTCAAAAAAATGAAGTTTCTTTTCCTTGCCGGAATTTTCTACTTTCGAGTTTGTTCCTATCTCGTTTGTCATCCTGAAACTAATCCTTTAGAAATTATACCAAAAATTATTCCTGAAATTGTCGCCATTACAATAACAAGAACAACAAAAACGATAGTCTTGCGGGTTCCCATAACCGAGCGAATTACGAGCATATTCGGTAAAGACAACGCCGGACCAGCCAGAAGAAGAGCTAGTGCAGGCCCCTTTCCCATGCCTGCACCCATAAGGCCCTGCAAGATAGGAATCTCGGTGAGGGTGGCAAAATACATAAAAGCCCCGGCTACGGAGGCAAACAGATTGGCCCAGATTGAGTTGCCGCCAACCGCCGCATTCACCCACTTAACAGGGAAAATACCTTCGTGTCCGGGCCTGCCCAATAGGAACCCGGCTATCAGCACACCGGCCAGCAGTAAAGGCAGTATCTGCACAGCAAAATCCCAGGACGCACCAAACCACCGGCGCAGTTCGTCATTAGTGAACCACAATAATATCATCACTCCGAAACCTGCCAGAAGAAAGAGAACCAGAATCCAGCGAATCCTGAATATCAACTCATACAGTTTGTTCTTTTGGACATCCTGGAGGTCCTGAAGAAGCTCTGCCGGTATTTCATGTGTTTTTCCAGAGGTATCCAGAAATGTAACAGTATCTTCAGTTTGGCTGATTAAAGTACCTTCGACCCTGTATGTGGTCAAGCCTCCCGGACAGCACAGGAATACGGCCCTGATATCTCCAGTCCGCGCCCAGTTGGCGAAGACAAGGATTCCAACCATTGAAGCGAAATACACCGCGTTTTTCCACAATGGCCGGTTGACCTGAGGCTCGGGCATAGCCATTTGACTGTTGGCTTTTTCAAGCTCTTCTTTACGATAAATCAAGTGCATTAACAGCCCGATGACAACACTGAAAACAATTGCCCCGACTGCACGGGCAATACCGATTTCAAGCCCCAGAACCCGAGCGGTCAGGATTATCGCCAGGACATTGATGGCTGGCCCGGAGTAAAGAAACGTAGTGGCAGGGCCCAGGCCCGCCCCCATTTTGTAAATACCCGCAAACAGCGGCAAAACCGTACAGGAACAAACTGCAAGAATAGAACCTGAAACCGACGCAACGGCATAAGCCAGAATTTTGTTTGCCTTTGCACCGAGGTATTTCATTACCGAAGCCTGGCTGACAAAAATCGAAATCGCACCCGCGATAAAAAATGCAGGTATCAGACACAGCAAAACATGCTCACGGGCATACCACTTAACCAGATGCAGCGATTCGTTAATTGCATTATCAAAACGAACCTTCCCGACTGGCAGATAATAGCATCCGAGAAATACTGAGATAATAATTGTTACTTTTTTCCAATTCTCTTTGAGGCTCATAACAAAATCCACAAACTATATGGTCATAAGTAAATTTTCATTATATCCTGTCTTTGTTTATTCACAGTGTTTTTTCCCAACAGAATTATCCACAACATTAATACCAAGCTCTCTGGAAACTTCTGAAAGAAGCTCGTCCATCTGTCCTGCAGCACCGCTGCGTACCATCATCCCGACCTTAAGCGCATCTTTGATGTTTTCGGATTCAATACCGAGTTTCCTCGCCTTATCGAGATGAAACTTTACACACGGATGACAGTTGCATGAAACAGACGCACCAATCGCTATTAATTCTGTTATCTTCTTATCAAGCATACCAATACCCTCTTAATTATTATTTATTTTACGGTTCACAGCAAAATGCTCGTACTACAAGACCTTAAGCAGCTTTTCATTGTCCCTTACCTGCTGTTTTAAGACACTGCTTACACACGAAAAGAAATCCACGACGCATCCGCATTTCAGTCTGTAAATGACTTTCAGCCCTTCTTTTCGATACTCTAACAGGCCTGCATTAACCATTACCGAAAGATGCCGTGAAACATTTGACCTTTCGGCTCCGATATGTTGGGCAATGTCACATACACATTGCTCACCGTCTTTTAGGAAATTGACAATCGCTATTCTATACGGATGCGCAATCGCCTTAGCTATTTCCGCCTGCTTTTCAAATAACAGCCGCTTTGTCTTGCTTAACATTTCAGCTCCTGAGTAAGTATTACTATGTGAGTATATACTCACATTATAACATTCAGTTCAGATGAAAATCAAATATATTTTTAGAAGAACTATTTTCTGTAATTGATGTATTATTCTGACAAAGATAAAATAGATAAATGAAATTAATCTGCAGAATAGCTTAAAGTAGAAGGCAGCAGATAAACCGGAGGGATTAAAATGAAAAGATGTCTAATCGTATTAATTATGTTGTTTCCGACAGCTTTCGCAGAAGAAAGTAATGCAGGCCGATATGAGAAAGTAGTTAATAGAATAGTCAAGGCCATCAACGAGGGTGATTACTCTCGTATTGGAAACGATTTTGACCGGACAATGGAGGATTTCTTTCCCATCGAGAAGCGCAAGCCATTCTTCGAGAACCTGTCAGCTCAATACGGCAAAATCAAAAGGCTCGAAAAGCCGCGACTGCCTCAAACAGGTCAGGCAATTTTTGTTGCGCACTGCGAATGGGGAGAATTAGACATTAAGACCTGGTTAAACGATCAAAACAGAATAACAGGATTGTTGTTTTTGCCTCACAAAGCCGAGTTACCCGTGTATGAGAGAAACCAAACGAAACTCTCACTTCCTTTTGTAGGCAAGTGGCTGGCCTCCTGGGGCGGCGATACGAAAGAACTGAATCAGCACCATGACACACGCAACCAGAGATTTGCTTTTGATTTTCTTGGCGTTGACGAAATGGGCAAAACACGCAAAGGCAATGCCCAAATAAATGAGGACTACTTTGCATTTGGAAGAAAAATTTTGACTCCCGCCGAAGGAATTGTCACGGACGTGATACGTGGAGTCAGAGATAACACCCCTGGTTCCATGAATCCATATTCGGCTTTAGGAAACGCTGTCTTTGTCCAACACAGTGAATACGAGGTATCGGTATTGGCGCATTTAAAATATGGGAGCATAACCGTTAAGGTTGGGGACAAAGTCAGGAAGGGACAGATGATAGGTCTGTGTGGAAATTCGGGAAATTCTTCGGAGCCACACCTACACTACCATCTCCAGAATACACCAGTAATTCAGGATGGAACCGGCATCAAATGCTACTTCCAGAAAATAACTGTGTTAGAAAATGATAAAAAGAAATCGAAGAGTGCTTACTCACCGATAAAAAATGAGATTATAATCGCTGAATAGATTCTATTGATTCCGGCAGGATAATCAGTATTTTCTTCTAAACCTCGCAGCCGGTATGTTCAAGAGTTTGCGGTACTTGGCAACGGTGCGCCTGGCCAAATGGTTAATACCGAGTTCTGACAATTTCTCACGTATCTGCTCGTCATTCAAAGGTTTACTTTTGTCTTCCGCACCGATAATCTGCTGAAGCTTGGCCCTTATAGCCTCCCAGCTTAAGCTGGTGCCGTGAACATCTTCGGTACCGCCGCTAAAGAATTTTCGCAGTGGCAAAATACCCCAGGAACACTGGACGTATTTGCCGGCAACCGCCCTTGAGATTGTGGCCAGATGAACGCCAACTTCATCTGCAATTTTTGACATCGGCAGCGGGTGAAGATATAGCTGTCCTTTCTCAAAGAAATCCTTCTGGAACCTGACTATTGCTTTTGTTACCTTCAACAGTGTACTCTTTCGCTGCTCTATCGCATCAATAATCCATTGGGCTGAGCGCAGATTATTCTGCAAAAACTTTTTCGTTTTATCGGTAGTTTTGATATTTTTTGCCATTTTTGCATAGTAGTCATTTACTCTCAATCGCGGCAAATCATAATCAGCCAGGCGTACAAAATACTGGTCCGAATTATCCAATAATTCCACTATCACATCCGGAGTAATGGGGTGGTTTTGGTCCCGCCCGATCTGCATCCCGGGCGACATGTCAAGCTTGCTCAAACGCACAATAGCCCGATTGATAATGTCGATGCCGCAATTCATTTTTTTTGCGATATCCGGCAGTTTATTTTCAAGCAGCTCTTTCATATGATCGGCAATCAGATGAGATTCAAAGCTCATATCTTCACCGCTTTGTGCTATCTGGATAAGCAGGCACTCCCTAAGGTCCCGTGCGCCAACTCCTGTAGGATCTAATTTCTGCACAAGCTCCAGCGCTTCATTCAAATCGTCGATAGTGAAATCGCCTTTGTCCTTATTGTGCAATTGCTCCAACCTTACGGACAGATACCCTCTGCCATCGATATAATCTATAATCATATCGCCTGCTTTTTTCACGGCTGGTTCGGCATCCACTAATCCCCACTGTTCACTCAGATATTCGTGCAGCGACTGGGGCCGGGCAGCGGTATTCTTTATCGCCTCAAGTTTTTTGTCCGGGTCGTCACTGGAAACCCGCTTCCGATAAGGACCGGACTCGTTCAAATAGTCTTTGAAACTATCACTCAGATTCTCAAGGCGTTCGAAATCTTCAACTTTATTGTTGTCCTTGCTAATGACGAGGTCTTTGTCGTCTATATCATCCTGAGGCTGTTGTTCATTAGAATCGTCCTCTTCAGGATTTGCCGGCTCGGTCATTTCCAGAACAGGATTACTGTTAAGCTCCTGCTCTATTCTTTCCTGAAGGGCAAGGATTGGAAGCTGGAGAATCTCCATCGATTGTATCATATGCGGAGCGAGCTTCATTCTCTGCTCCATCCGCATCTGACCTCTCATCTCCAGTTTCATAGGTACACCTTAAAAAATTCGTTATTTCGACGGTTATTCCCGTCTTTATCTCATATCATAAACACACAGGAGAATTTCGTCAATATTCGATGTGTAATTGAGAAACTTTACGAACAAAGATGAAAATCACTCTAATTCCCGCCGGCCGATAATAGCATCGGTAAGAATTTTACCGCTTGCGTATTCAATGGTACTGCCGGAGGGAAGCCCCCTTGCCAATCGAGTGATCTTTACCCCTGCTGTTCTAAGCAGTGAACTTATATAAAGTGAAGTGCCGTCGCCGGCCATGTTGGGATTGGTCGCCATTATCACTTCTTTTACATCACCCCCGCGCACCCTGTCGAGAAGCTGCTCGATAGTCAAATCGCCCGGCTCGATTCCTTCAAGAGGAGCAATATGGCCGCCAAGAACATGATAGACCCACTTACAGGCCCCGGTTTTTTCGAGATTTATAATATCTTTTGACTGCTCGACAACGCATATAATACTCTTGTCCCGTCTTTCGTCACAGCAGATTTGGCAAGTCGATTGCTCCGAGAGATTGTAACAAATCTGGCAATGCTTGATTTTATCCTTAACATCCCTGATGGCCTCGGCAAGCGCCATGGCCTCGTGCGGCTCAGCCTTTAGAATGTAAAAAGCCAGGCGTTCGGCCGTCTTCGGCCCAATGCCGGGGAGCTTTCCAAACTCATCGATAAGTTTGTTCAAAGTTTCAGTATAAACGCCACTCATAAATGAAATAACCCATCATTAAACAATAGCTAATTTTAATCTTCTTCTACTGCGGTTATTGTTGCGTCCAGCCCCATAAGGATAGTTTTGACAGCGGGGTTGTTAATCATCTCATTTCTTCTTTGGCCGGTGGTCTTAGGTTGTTGTTTTTTAATTTCGGCTTTTGTCTGACCGGCGGCGATTTCAAACTTCAATCTCAGAGGTGTCGAGAACTGCTCGCTCAGCAAGGTCTGGATTTGTTCGGCCCGGCCATTACTTTCGCACATTTGTTTCTGCATCTTAGCCGATGCGCCGAACTCAAGCGTTAAGACGCCATTTTCGAATCGAGACGGCACAGCGGAGCTTAACAGCCCACTGGTACCCGGTCCGAGTTTAGTAGTAATAACTCCCAGGAGACTTTGCCAATTATCTTTTATCGAGTGTATTCCAGTCAGTCCGGACGAATCTCGCGGCTCGATGCTCGTAACTTGTGAGGCGTTATTTGATGACTGGTGCTCAATGGCTTGTGGTTTACCCGGTCGGGCTACGGCCTTGATTGGTATGTTACCGCTGGGCGGAAGGTTTTTTTTTATGCGGGGCGACGCGCCCAATCGCAATCGAGAAAGAAGCTCATCGACATTCAGGAAATGCTCGCTCAAGGCAAATCTCAACATCGAAGCTTCCAGAAGTGCCCTGCTTGTATCACTGTTTTTTATTGTCCATCGCAGTTTTTCCAGCGTCGAAATGTTGTAAACAAGCGCAGCAACGTCGAATTTTTCAGCTAATTCACCCGCCCTCTTTCGCTGCTGGTCGGTTAAAATCACAAGCTTGCTATCGGTACCCGTGGATTTTACTACCATCAAATCGCGCATATAGTCGATAAGCGAATCAACAACCTGGGCCTCGCTTATACCGGTACAAATTAAATCCTCTATCGCTGTAAGTGTCCCGGCCGGATCGCTGTCACCGATTTGTCCGATGAGATTCCAGACTTTCTCGCTGTTAGGACAGCCTAAAAACTCTTCGAGTATCCGGCTGTTCAAAGGTTCGATACCGGTGCTTATCATTCTATCGAGCAGGCTCAGGGCGTCCCGCATGGAGCCGTTCGCCATTTTCGCCAGGGGCAGCAGCAAATCCTCTTCGTACTTTATCTTTTCCTTTTTGAGCAAAGCCTTCAACTGCCCGGCTATCGAGGCAGGCCCTATATTGCTGAAGTCGAATCTCTGGCATCTCGATTGAATTGTAGCTATGACCTTGTTTGGCTCAGTGGTTGCGAAAATAAACTTAATATGGCTGGGCGGTTCCTCTAGTGTCTTTAAGAGAGCATTGAAGGCCGAAGTAGTGAGCATGTGGACTTCGTCGATAATGTAAATCTTAAATCTCGAACGCGCAGGCCGATAGATGGCATTCTCTCGAAGCTCTCGAATTTCATCGACTCTGTTGTTCGATGCACCGTCTATCTCGA